>CAMWQZ010000011.1 GCA_947176515.1 uncultured Bacteroidales bacterium
AGTCGCAAGCATTCTGGGTATCCAGACCTAAGGAGAACATGAAATTCACAACCGTAAGACAACTTGAAATACCCGATGCAAAATCCGGTATTATAGAAGACTCGCTAATCCAGGTTACAGGCTATAAGTCGCGTAAACTTTATCCAGAGAATATGAGATTTGTGCGAGTTTATGATCCGGAAAATGACACGATAGTTGATTTTATATCCAATAATCTTGAGGTCAGCGCATTGGAGATTTCCAATCTTTACCGTCACCGTTGGGATATAGAAGTTTTCTTCAAGTGGATAAAACAGAACATTGTTGTTAAAACCCTGTGGGGCTTTTCAGAAAATGCTGTAAAAATTCACCTTTGGACCGCTATCATATCCTATCTGACAATAGCAAGGATTAAGGCTGATTACGGAAGCTGCTATTCCATTACTGAAGTGGCAACCCTGATAAGAATCTCTGCTTTGGAGCGTGTAGAATTACGACAACTCATATCTAAACAGGACTCATTGATCAATTCAAACCAAAATGTCAAAGAACTCTCCTTATTTGATGATATTTAAACTAACGCGATTTTATCGCACCAGTAGTAAGTTCAATCCATAAATATTTAGATGCTAATGTAATATATGGTCATGTATATTTATTTCATTCGGCTCACTCGTATTTACAATAGAGAGTAGAATCAAGTATTCATCCGGAACACATTCCAAGGGTATTCCATTTGAACCCACGGGATCTCCTCCAAACTCTTCATGAGTTGTTTTCAAGAAAAATGCTTGCATTTGAGTATAACTGATTGACACATCATACGTCTCTCCTTTAATCCATTTTTCTTTTTTTCTTTGCCCTATTTAAATCCCCACTCAACTCTACGTCTACATCAAATCCTTGTTGTTGTGAGCAATTAAATATGTCAACAACTGCTCGAACGGTATCTGTCATTCCAATCGACACAAATTCTCCTCCCTTAAGAATACTCTCAATTGTTTCATCAAGATTGTCCATTGAAATATGGATGGTATCGCATTCAGAAAAGAACATATCCATTATTATCGGCCAATTATCTTTCGGAATGATTTTTATTATTGCATATATTCCGTTCTTCGCGACAATCTCTCCCTTACTCTGTCCAAAGCAAGTATTTGTTGCCACGAGTAGCAAGGTAATCTGCATCGCTATTAATCTGATGGTTTTCATATTCATTGTTATGAAAAAGTGATTTTCAATTACATGATAAAAACTTTTCACAAAAATATATCTTTAAATCCTATCTTACAAATAAATAACTCAACCATTTCACTCAAACTTCAATTGCGAACCAATTTTTTATTACCTTTGTAAAAAAATCATCACACGAAGCCCTCGCCAATATGGTCGGATATGGCAAGAACAAACTCACAAGCTGGGAAACCTTGACAGGCACACGCCCCTCCATCGAAAGCGACCGCACCATCGCCACCGTCTCCTTCCCTCTCAAATCAGCCATCCAGCGAAAGACCGAAGGTAGTGATGTTCCTGTAAATGATGCTAAAAATGATGCTAAAAATATCTCTCAGCGTCAGCGTAATATTCTCGAATTAATACATAGGAATATAATATCTCTATTCAATATGCTATTGGCTCGCTGGATGGATGAAAAATCCGTTGCATCACACCGACCTGAGCAATGCTAATACACAAGGTTTGATTTCAAAATCTAACTGGTAACGAAATTTGTTATACCTTTGTAGTGCATAATTATGAAGGCTCGGTTACGCATATTATTGATTGGTTTGTCGGTGGCGGTTGGACTGCCGGCTGTGGCTGAGCGCACTATTGATGAGCCGGGGCCCGTGCGTAAAAAATATATCCAGTCAATGTCGTGGAAGGTCGATGAGGAAGGCGACACTGTCGCGGTCTACAATCTCCATGGCATCACTGTCTTTAAAGAGTGGAAATTTAAGAATAAGAAGGAAGAAGATTTCTATTGGCGCACGGTCCGTGACGTGAAACTCACCCTACCCTATGCTAAACTCATAGCTGAGACGCTTATAGAGACTTATGAGTACATAGAGACCTTCCCTACTCAGAAAGAGCGCGAGCAGTATCTCAAAGAGATGGAGTCATCAATCTTCGAGCAGTATAAACCGGTGCTAAGACGTTTCTCTAAGCGTCAGGCAAAAGTGCTGATTAAACTTGTGCAGCGCGAGACCCATCAGACAAGCTATGACATCGTCAAAGCATTTCTTGGCTCGTTCCGCGCTACATTCTGGCAAGGTTTCGGCAAATTATTCGGCGTCAGCTTGAAATCAGAATTTCAGCCTGGCAAAGACCGCGAGGATGCAATCCTTGAGCGAGTGGCCTGTGCAGTCGAAGAAGGCATTATTTAAAGATTGGCTATGGCTGCTGTTCACCTTCCTGAATATCGCACACTCCGCGCCCACTATTTGGCGTTCTTGACTCTGGAGCGCGGCCTGTCAGAGAATACGCGCGTCAACTATCTTGCCGATGCTGACCGTCTCGTCGACTGGCTCGACAATATCGGTCAGTCGCTTTACACTGTCACCCTCGATTGCCTTCAAGGTTTCATTATTGATTTGCACCAGTTAGGCATCGCTCCGCGTTCGCAGGCTCGCATTATGTCAGGCATCAAGTCGCTCTATAAGTATATGATGACCGAGGGCCTTATTGAGAATAACCCTACCCTCTTGCTCGAGAGTCCCAAGTTAGGCCGCAAGCTTCCCGAGGTGCTGAACGTTGAGGAGATTGACGATATGATTGACTGCATCGACATGACCAAGGCTGAAGGTCAGCGCAATCGTGCGATTATCGAGACACTTTACGGATGTGGATTGCGTGTCAGTGAATTATGTAATCTCCGTATAGACAATATCAATTTTGATGACGGATTTTTGATTGTCATAGGCAAAGGCGACAAACAGCGCCTCGTGCCGATGTCAGAGAGTTCGCTTGACGAAATCCGTCTATGGCTCAAAGACCGCGCCGAGCTACCGGTCAAGCGCGGCGAAGAGGGCATCCTGTTTCTCGGGCGCCGGGGCAAGCGGCTCACGCGTGTAATGGTGTTTTATATCGTCCGTGATTTGGCAGAGGCAGCCGGAGTCAGAAAGACTATTTCGCCTCACACCCTGCGCCACTCTTTTGCCACTCATTTGCTCGAAGGCGGAGCCAATCTACGCGCCATCCAGCAGATGCTCGGTCACGAATCAATTGCCACAACCGAGCTCTATCTCCACCTCGACAAGTCGCACCTACGAGAAGAAATCCTCATCCATCATCCTCGTAATGCCCGTTAATACTGGGTCGCAACGATTTTTATATTTTTCTTGTTAAGGCGAGCCTCAAGATATTCTTTAAATTTCTGTGATTGAGCGGCTGCCATTGGGCGATGGTAGCTAACAAGTGCCACATTGATGGTGTCGAGACATATAGAGTCGACGCTGCTCGATATTGCTCGCGTGATAGCAATATCCTTAACTTCGGGAAACAAAACCTTTATTTCAGGCGCGATGCGAGCCGCAATAGTGTCATTCTGGACGGCGATAGCGTTGGCAGCGCGCAGCGAGTCGATTGTTTCGCGTTGCGAGTTGATAGTGTTTTGGGTCACCTGATACATGTCGCGCAGCATGGTCGATGTTGCCTGGGTGGCATCAAACTTTCCGTCGGGATTGTCACCTTGGATTATTCGCAGGCGTGTGCCGCCGAGGTTGTATTCAGGCAATCTGTCTGTCAGAGCGAGTACTAATGAGTCATTTGGTAACACCCTCCCTATAAGGCTTACGGTTAGCGTTTTATGATTGCCATCCATTGAGGCGCTTGAGTGGAGCACTTGGGTGCCGTCAAAATTAAACTGCTGCTCAACAAATCTGTCGCAGTTGGTCATGAAAGTCGATTGCTGATACATGCGGTAAGTCAGATAACAGGCCGGTATCATAGTCAGAAAGGCAATCGTATAGACGATGTTGCGCACTTTGCGTGCTCTCTGCGGATTAGAAAAGTCCTTAAGATTGTATTTCATCAGCTTTACGCCGACAGTCGTCGCACACGCAATGAAAACCGAGTTGATGAAAAACAGAAATAGCGCCCCAAAGAAGTAGTGCATCTGAAAAGTTGCCAGACCGTAGCCAACCGTGCACAGCGGCGGCATCAATGCGGTTGCAATAGCCACACCCGGCAAGACATTCCCCTTAACGCGGCTACCGATAGCGAGTATGCCGGCCGTACCGCCAAAGAGAGCTATAAATACATCATAGATAGTCGGTGATGTGCGAGCAAGCAATTCACTGTGGCCTTCGTTGACAGGCGAAATAAGGAAGTAGACACATGATGTTGCGACGCTGAATAGTGTAGCCATCATCAGATTGCGGAACGACCGCTTCATAAGGTCGAAATCATGTATGCCGACGGCCAAGCCAATGCCGATTATTGGCCCCATCAGAGGCGAAATCAACATCGCGCCGATGATGACTGCCGTTGAATTAGTGTTCAGCCCTAACGATGCAATAAAAATCGCAACAATAAGGATAAGTATATTTATTCCTCTGAACGAGACACCCTCGCGGATAGTCTGCTCAGCCTCAGCCTGAGGGATAAGATAATCAGTCAAATCAAAATATCCCTCCAAACTCTTTTTCCAATCTCTCAAATCACTAAGCTTCATAAATGGATATTTTTATGCAATGCAAAAATAGCTAAAATAATTAGAATCTCCTAAATAATGCTTATTCCAACATTTTTGTAAAAATAAGGTGTGTTGCAGCGCGCTTATTTTTACATTTTTGTTAAAATAAGCATGTTTTGGACAATCTTACGTGCTTATTTTTACAAATCTGGGATTGTCGGGGGCGAGTGCACAAACAATCAGAAGGGGATGTCTTTGGTGGCGCCCCAGGAGGAGCGGTCGAGGTTGCGGTAGGAGACAGCTTCGCGCATGTGGGAGGGGCGTATGTCGGGTGAGCCGTCGAGGTCGGCGATTGTGCGCGCTACTTTGAGGATGCGGTCGTAGGCTCTGGCGCTCATATCAAATTTGGTCATTGCCAGCTCGAGTATTTTCATTGTTTCATCGTCGAGCTTGCACCACTGCTTTATCAGTCGTGAATTCATCTGGGCGTTGCAATTGACCTCAGGCTCGGAAGCGAAGCGCTCTTCCTGGATGGCACGCGCCTTTACAACGCGCTCACGGATTGCATCGCTCGTCTCGGCAACCTCGTCAGACGACAGCCTTTGAAATGGCACGGGTAATATTTCAACCTGAATATCAATGCGGTCGAGTAGGGGACCCGATATGCGGTTGAGGTATTTGCTCACCTGACCAGGCATACAGGTACATTGCTTAGTGGGGTGGTTGTAGTAGCCACAAGGGCACGGATTCATCGAGGCCACGAGCATAAATGACGCCGGATAGTCGATAGAATAGCGTGCGCGCGACACTGATATATGTCGGTCCTCGAGAGGCTGGCGCATCACTTCGAGCACCGGACGACTAAATTCGGGAAATTCGTCGAGGAACAAAATGCCATTATGAGCGAGCGATATTTCGCCCGGTTTCGGCGACGCACCGCCGCCAACGAGCGCGACGGGCGAGATGGTGTGATGGGGCGAACGGAAGGGGCGATGAGACATCAGTTTAGAGCCGCGCCGCAGTTTTCCGGCAACCGAATGTATCTTGGTGGTCTCGAGCGCTTCGCGCAGTGTGAGCGGCGGCATAATTGACGGCAATCGCTTAGCCATCATTGATTTGCCCGAACCGGGAGGGCCGACGAGCAAGATGTTATGGCCTCCTGCACAGGCCACTTCGAAGGCGCGCTTGACATTCTCCTGACCCTTGACCTCAGAGAAATCGAAGTCAAATATCTGGCGCTCTGCTGCAAATTCCTCGCGAGTGTTGACCACAGTCGGCTCTATCGCAAGACGGCCGCTCAGAAAGTCAATGACATCACGTAAATTTTCAGCGCCATAGACGTCAACATCGTTGACAACAGCGGCCTCAGTCGCATTGGCTTTTGGCACAATCATGGCTTTGAAGCCTGCGCGTCGCGCCTCGATAGCCATCGGCAGGACACCGCGAATGGGCTGCAGTGTGCCGTCGAGCGACAACTCGCCCATCATCATGTATCGGTCAAGCCCCGGAGCCTGAATCTCTTCGGAGGCAGTGAGGATGCCGATGGCTATAGGAAGGTCGTAGGCTGAGCCCTCTTTGCGCACGTCGGCAGGGGCAAGGTTTACAATCACCGAGCGCCGAGGGAATTCGAACCCGGACTCACGCATAGCCGAACGCACACGCTCGTTGCTCTCCTTTATAGCTGTGTCAGGGAGTCCGACAATAGAGTAGATATACCCCCGGCTAACCGCCACTTCGATAGTAATGACGATTGCATCAATGCCTTGCACGGCAGCTCCATAGGTCTTAATCAACATGGCGCTCAGTCTTTATTTTTATCATTCAGGCAGCTATCAATATAAGCTTCTGCAAGGGTTATTGACTTCGTGCGAAGCAGTTGCTCGCCTGTGGAATCAGTGACAATGAAATAAGGCAGACGGGTGACACCCAGGCGGTCTATGCCCGGTGAGGCCAGCGAACCGGCAACCCAAAGCTGCTGCCACGTTGCCGAGTCGGGGCGCACTGATTTGTGCCATGTGGCAGTGTCGCGGTCAAGCGCAATGTCGGCAATCTGCAGTTTTGGACGCAGTGATTTCCTGTTTAGGCGTTTCAGTGCCGGGACAATTGAGTCAGCGCGTCCTGAGCCGGCATCAGTCAGGATTATCAGCGACAGATCTTTTGACGCCGGATTGACATCGACGAGCGAATCACGCATGTTAAGGCAACTGATTGGCGCGATAGCCTCAGTAGCCGACTCGGCGACAAGTCTCTGGAGCATAGTGTTAAAGCCTTCAACCATAGTTGATGGCCGCACATTAGGGTTAATCATCGACATTATCGAATCGGCGCGATATGCGTCGGCAGAGGCGTCATAAGATGTAATCATCAGCAGGGTCGACACGATGTCGTCGGGATGCTTGCTGACATATTCCTCGACAGCCGTATTTGCATCAGCCGTGCCAAGGCGGTCAGCGTTTTTGTTGAGAAATTCAGCCCATCGCTCGCTCACCTCGCTACCCGATACAGTCAGGGCGTTAGGGGCATTGCGAGTGAGCTGACACTCGATGTGCTCGCCATTGACCGCGTAAACGCGCCCCATAAGACGATAGTCGTTGTCGAGGATTTCGACAACGGTGGGTGTTGGGCTCACTCCTTTATATTCGAATTTACCGTCACGGGCAGCCGTCAGACCTTTGACAAGAGTGCCGTTAGTGTAGTAAATGAAACGCAGATTGATAGTTGCGTTTCCGTCGACAGAGCCTTCGATTGTAAATGTATCGTTGTCGCCGCAGCTCCACAGCGCGCAAGCGCAGAGTAGGGCGGTCAAAAGATTAGCTATGTAAATTTTAATACCCGACATATACGATTGGATGGTTGAGAAATAGTAGTTGCAGACAAAGGTAGCTATACTTTTTCGAAAAAGTCGACTAAAGAAGTCGAAAATGCTAAAATTTAGGTGTTAGTTGGCTACATTGGCTTATATTTACTATTTTTGCAAACCCAAAACTAACATAAACGTTATGCGCTCACGTGTACTATCTCTATTATTGGCTGTCGTCCTTGTCGGTTCGGTTTCAACCCATGCTCAGATTCTATCGCTTGATGGTAAGCCGTATGACGTTGACAGTGTAAAGAAAGATTTTGATAATCAGCCCTATTTCGGCTTGTATAAGGATAATTACTTTATCTTTGGTCCGTCGCTTAATCACCCCAATAAGACCAACACCAATATCAAATTTCAGATTTCTATCGCCCAGCGAATTACGAAATCTGTTTTGCCGTGGGGGACATATCTCTACTTGTTCTATTCACAGAAGTGTTTCTGGAATGTGCTTGAAAACTCTATGCCGATGACTGACCTGAATTTTAATCCTGGCATCGGTCTGACCAAGCCCCTATATGTCAAGAACCGCTTTATCGGCAAACTGACACTTTTGCTTGAGCATGAGTCAAACGGCCGCGACAGCATACAATCGCGCTCGTGGAACAAGGTTTCGCTTGCCGGCAATATTATGATTGACCGCTGTCTGATGGTCCACGGCAAGGTCTGGGCCCCAATCATCGACGGCATGAACAATAAAGACATACTCCATTACTGCGGCATCTATCAGGTTGGCATGACCGTCAGCTCGCGAAACCAGCGACTGCAGGGCAGTGTACTGCTTACTAAGCGATTGGGAAATATTTTTAATTATAACACAATTATAGAATTGTCTTACCGCTTTTTCAAGCGCGACAACCAATATTTCTTCCTGCAGTATTATAATGGCTACGGCGAAGGCCTCCTCGATTACAAGGTGTTCAAAAACCAGATACGAGTAGGCATCGTGATAAAACCGAAGATTTTCAGCGAGTTCTGATTCATTTAGCTATTACGTCATCGACAATCAGGCTGTAGCCACTCTCGTTAGGGTGCAGCCCGTCGGTGAATAACGACTCATTAAGCGAGCCGTCGGCGTTGAGCATTTTAGTGCCCGGATTAACATAGACGCAGTTTTCCTCAGCCGCCATTGCCTTGATTTTTTCATTAGTACCAGCCACCCACTCTACGCCGCCGCGACGGGGTAAGATGCCGACCATCTTAATCGTTGCCGACGGCTGGCGGTCGCGTATCGCGCGTATGAGGAAGCGGAGACCTTCGGTGATTTCCACAGGGCTATTGATGCCATAATTGTTGGTGCCGAGCATAATAACAACCTGGTCAGCGTCGTAACCGTCGAGTTCGCCATGATACACGCGCCACAGGCCGTTTTCGATGCGATCCCAGCCAAAACCGAGATTTCCGAAGCCGGCTTTGGCGAGTTTCTTATCCCACACTTTTTTGCCGTTGACCACATGGCCCACGGGTTCACCGCCCCAGAAGTGGGTGATTGAGTTGCCGATGATGACTGATTTAGGAGGGTTGGCGCGATTTCTGTCTATGACTGCGCGGTGACGTTTCTGCCACTCATAGCTGGCAGCCTCGCGGCGCTGAGTGACGGGTATGGTTGTCGACAGATTTCCTTTTGGCATGTGGATGGCTTCGCGAATGACTTTTTCCATCGTCTGGGCGAAACTGGTCATGCCGAGGTCGTTAGGATGCACATCGTCGACCCAGCCGTCTGCCGGGATGCCGATTTCTTCACGGGTGACGTAATAGAGGTCTTTAACGCCTTCGGCCTTCAGGCGAGCAACGATTTTCTTCCCGGTCGAGTTGAGGCGGTCGATAATTTCCTGCTGAGATTTCCTTACCGGCGCATCGCTGAAGCCCGGATGCTCAAAGATAATTATAGGTGCATCGCTTGCGCGGCGAAGGGTTGCCACGGCGTTAGTCACAAGTGAGTCGAGTTCTTCGGGCGAGCTTTCAGTCAGATTGGCGAAGCAGCCGAGTATATATAGCCGTGCGTCGAGTTCACACATAAGGTCGAGCACACCTTGCTCAAGGCGTCCGTTACCAGAAAAACCGAGGTTAATCAGAGGCACGTCGAGCGCGCGCTGGACTTGAGTTGTCCATGCCATGCCCGGGCGCGAGGCGCAGGCTCCGTGTTCGATTGATGTGCCGTAGACCACGATTGGACGTTCTTCTGATTTAGGTATAAACTCAATGTAGCATGAGTCAGGCACTCCGATTTCGAGGTCGCTCACGTCATTATAGAGCGGCAGATAAAGGCGGAATTCATAGCCTTTATCATGGAACTCATTCATGCGGTCGTTGACAAAGCGCGTCCAGACTGTGTCGTTGCGGTGATTGAAATAGCCGAAAAAGCGTCGTGACTGTCCGTGCTGGTCAATACCGTAAAGGTCTGTGCCCGACACGCCAGTGGCCGGCATATGGTGCATAGCTTCCGGCCCCGACACTTTATAACGTAGCTTTATTTCAGGTGCGTTAGAGTAGAAATAGAGGGCGAGTCCGGCAGAATGACGCGAAAGATTCCACACCGGGCCGCGGACATTGGCTTGTGCACGGTCGGGCAGACGATAATATGTCTTGCCGATTTCATCTGACCAGCCCTGATTTTGAACGACCGGGTAGCCCAAGTCAAAAGGGTTGATCCATTTTTCGGCGATTGCAGACAGCGAACAGAGCAAGGCTGCGATTAAAGAGATGGAGCGGATAGTCTTTGTCATTTTTTCGGAATTTTGATTGGTGAGACAAAGATAGTCAAACTATATCAATAAACTGTCTGCTGGTTTGATGTTTTAGCGAGCAAATCAAAAAATAACTGGCTGTGGAGGTAGTCTTCGCGGCCTTTCCAGTCCTTGAATTTTACCATTTTACCGTGGTCGTCGATAATCATAAACTCCTCATCGATGTAATCAATTAGCTTTTGTCGTTGCGCCAGATTGTAAGCTTGTGGGTCGTCAATCTGTGGTTCTTGCAGCTGATGCTGCGGTGGGATTGCCGGCTGCATTTCCTCTGTTGTTTCAGTGTTGGGAATCTCGATTTGACTGTCGGCGAGATTAATCAGAGAGCGGTTTGCGGCTCTTGTGGCGTCGTGAGCTAAGACAAGGAGTGAAATCTTGTGACGCACCTGGAGAGCAACAAGTCGCTTCATCACATAATTGGCCGAAGCGTTTTTACCAAATGATAGCGCAGATATGCGCGACAGAGAGTCTACGATAAAAATGCGTGCGCCCGTAGACTCGATAGCCTCTTCGATGTCGGCTATAACTATATCGGCAAAATCGGTCTTGTCTTTTGCGTCGGCAAATTCGGGTGAGTGGACATATAGGTTCTCGTTGCCTGTGATTTTCGACAGATTAGATTTTGATAAGCGTTGAGTCGTGATGTAAAACACTTTTTTACTTTGCGAAGTTAACGAGTTGGCAATGTCGATGGCAAACGATGTCTTGTCTGATTCTCGCGGTGAGAGCAGGAGCGAAGTGGTATTTTCTTGCCAGATATCGGCATAGAGATTACAAAAATTGCTGTTTTTGTCAATGTAAGTGTCGGCTGTTGAAAAGCGGTTTTCCATAATTGTAAGTGTGTTTGTGATTAATAATGTTGCAAATTTATGATTTATATTTGTAATATACAAATTTTATGGAGTTTTTTGAAAATAAAAAATTGAGAGGGATGGCGCTAAAGTGACGGTATATGGGATTGATGCGGAGATTGCCAATGTGCTGACGGACTCTGTGACCTCTCTGTGAATTTATGGCCAAATAATAGATTTGTACGGACATGCC
>CAMWQZ010000012.1 GCA_947176515.1 uncultured Bacteroidales bacterium
AAATTGTGCATTGTGCATCGTGAATTGTGCATTGAATTAATTATCTTTGTCTGTCAAAAATAATGTTATGAAACGAATAATCGCTATTGCTTTAACGGCGTTGTCAGCTAACGCCATCAATATTTCTGCTCAGCAGGCCATATGGGGTGTGCCGCCATTGACTTCACCTGAGATAAATGCTGATAATACGGTAACATTCCGCCTTAAGGCTCCCGGAGCGTCGAATGTCCAAATTAAGGGCGACTTTATTCCATCTTCGATTGCTGAAATGGAAAAGGATAGTACGGGTGTATGGACTTTTATAAGTGAGGAAATCAGGCCAGAACTGTACCGCTATAACTATGTCGTCGACGGATTGACTATTACAGATCCATCAAATGTATATGAGTTGCGTGACGCCTGTACGGTTTTCAATTATTTTATTGTTCCAGGAGAGGGAGCAAGCCTTTACGAGGTCAAAGACGTGCCCCACGGCACGGTTTCGAAAGTCTGGTATGACTCACCTACGCTCGGCATGAAGCGCCGCATGAGTGTCTACACTCCGGCTGGCTATGAATCAGACGCGCAGCGTTATCCTGTGCTATATCTGCTTCACGGTATGGGAGGCGACGAGGAAGCGTGGCTTACCCAAGGCCGCACGGCTCAGATACTCGACAATCTGATTGCCGAAGGCGCGATTGAGCCGATGATTGTAGTGATGCCTAATGGTAATGCATCGCAAGAGGCAGCTCCGGGTGAGACTCATTTCGGCCTCGTGCCGCCGACCGTAGCACTTCCTCACACTATGGATGGCGCTTTTGAGGAGGCGTTCCCTGACATTGTAACATTTGTAGACAAGACATATCGGACGAAGGCTGACAAAGCCAACCGCGCTATCGCCGGTCTGTCGATGGGTGGATTTCACTCGCTACACACATCGAAGCAATTTCCGGATTTGTTTGATTACGTAGGGTTATTCTCAGCTGCAATAAACCCCCGTGTCGAAGGTTCAGAAATATATAAAGACCGCGAAGCCAAACTCAGACGTCAGTTTGCCGACGGTCCTCGACTCTACTGGATTGCTATAGGCAAAGATGATTTTCTTTATAATGAGAATGTAGACTTTAGAAAGGCTCTCGATGACCTCGGCGTCAAATATGAATATTATGAGTCTACAGGCGGCCATATCTGGAAAAACTGGCGCAATTACCTAAGTCGATTCACGCCCAAGCTCTTTCGGTAAATGAAGAATGAAGAGTGAAGAATGAAGGGTGAAGAATGAAAAATGAAGAATGAGTTTGCTTTGAGAGCATTTTCATTCTTCATTTTTCATTTTCTAATTTTTCATTCAAAGATTACGGCAGTGCCGTAACGGTCAGTGTGCCATCGGGGTTGAGGTGGAAACGGCGTGGGACGCCGTCAATGTAGGCTCCGTAATCAAAGGTGAGGTCGCTGTCGGCTGTGCGGCAATTGTCAGCTATCGGCTCGCGGAACCATGAGTAAATGCCGTGCCAGTTGAAACGATCTCCGGCTTTGACTGGCTGCATGCCTATAATTTTGTGGTAGGTCTTGCTCCAGCTGTTGCCGATGAAGATTATATCATCGTCGCGCACCATGTGGCGGTCACCGAGCCCGTCGGATGTCATGTGGGTAGCCTGATAGCCGTTTTTAGAGTGCTCGATGAAGGTCGAAAAGCCGGGAGCTGACGCTTTTGTAAACTGAATCTCGTTGCCTGTGCTTGTTATGGGATAAGTTGTCCACACGTTAAATGCGCCGCCGGGTGTGAGAGTCTCATACTCGTTGACAAACATTGACTGCATGCCGTAGTAGCGTTCTATCATCTCAGGCGCGCACTGAAATTCGTGCGAAACCTTGACATCAATAGTATTGCCCGAAACGGTATAAACGACATTCTCGAGAGCTAAATCACTGTCATCCTTTGGGTGGAGGAGTTGATTAGCGACTTCGACGGTAAGAATTTTGCCCTCGACTGTGCAATCGCCATGGAGCTGACGTCCGTCGACAAAAACCTTAACGTCTGTCGTATGGGCTGAGAGACGGTCGTCATTGACATGATTGCCGCCTGACCAGCCCTTCTGGTCAATCAGAAAGGGGCCTATGTTGTCGCTCTCGGTGTGATTGACCTCAACGCCGTCGATTGAAACGCTGCTGAAAGTGTACAGCTTGTTTGCCATGCAGTGAGCAAAATCAATGTCGATGTCGCCCCAAGGTGTCTTCTCGGCGTAAGAGATATTGCCGTCTTTATAAGTAATTGTGGCGGCGTTTGCTGTTGAAGCAACGAAAAGGAGCGCTGTAGCGATAAGTTTTGTATTCAAATTCATTTTACGAGAAGTTTAACGGAGTGACCACGCATGTCATTAACGACATATGCTCCTGCAGGGCAAGTGAATGAGCCGGCACCACGATGTATAATCTTACCAGAGAGGTCGAAACAGCATGCCTCAGGAGCGTCGTGAGAAATGGTGATTACATTGCCGCTGACGAAGGCAAACTGAGTTGCGCTATCGACAACAATGTCCTCAATTCCGGCTGTCTGGGTCATATTGCCATCAGCGCCAAGAGTCATCACGACAGGTGCGCCCTCGATATATGCGCCATATTCAAATGTGAGGTCATCACCGGCTTCACGACAATTATCAGTTATAGGCTCGCTGAACCACGAATATACGCCGTGCCACGCTGAACGGTCGCCTTTTGTGACCGCATGGTCACCAATAAGCTTATGGTAAGACTTGCTATAGCTGTTACCAATGAAAACAACGTCAATATCAGCGACCCATTCGCGGTTGCCGAGGTCCTCACGCATCATATATGAAGCCTGATAGCCGTTGGCGTTGTGCTCGATGTAGGTGCAGAAGTTAGGAGCTGACGATTTGGTGATATTGATTTCGTGGCCTACGCTTGTATCAGTAATTGCGCGCCATGTCGGGATGTCAGTGCCGGGGAGCAAAATTTCAGTCTCGTTGATAAACATAGACTGCATGCCGTAATAGCGCTGAACGTTAAGCTTGCTCGGGTGTTCGTAGACGTGTTCGCCAAAAACTTCAATGCTGTTTCCCGAAACGACATAGGTCATATATTCAGTGGCAAACTTCGCGCCGTCAGAGTAAAACAACTCATTCTCAACGTCAACAGTCAGGACTGAACCGTTGGTGTTGAAAGCTTTTGACATGGGTTGCTCGTCGACCTTGATGCTGTATGACACGGTGTTTGCGGTCTTGGTGGTACCAGCGAGATGGTTACCGCCTGCCCAATGGCCATTGACCAGGAAGGGACCGATGTTGTCGCTATACTGAGAGGAGTTAAGTTCTTTTCCGTTGAGTTTTACGCTATAGAAAGTGTAAAGATTGTTAGCCATACATTTACGGAAATTTATCACGACTTCGTCGCCCCACTCGGTAGTCTCGGTGAAGGTGAGATTACCAGAGGGTGTTGAAGTGATTTTAGCAGCGTCAGCACCAAAAGATATAAATGCAGCAAGGAGTGGAAAGAGTATTTTTTTCATTATCAATTCTGATTATTAGAGTTGTCAGGAATGAGAGACGGGTTAGAGCGACGGTCTACGATAATACGGGCCAGACGATCCATGATAGCCTGGTTTTCGGGGCAGGGATTCTCAACGAAGTCGAGTAGAAGATGTGAGCCGGTATAGTAAGCGATAGCGGCGTCAGTGAAAACGTTGTGACGCCAGAAGCCGTCCATATAAGCGTTCATGCGGTCGTAAGATGAATTTTCTTTCTGGAAAAGGGCGTTTTCGTCGCACTCAAACTCCATGCCCATGCCGTGCTGACGGGCAAGCGAACAAGCCTCGTCGATACGCGAGTCGGGGATGTTTTTGCTAAAGAAGTGGTTAGGCTGATGATAGACGATATCGAAGCCGAGGTCGCGCCAGTTTTCGAAGCCTTTGGCTTTGAAATAAGGAATCCAGACGAATTGGAGACCTTTTTCGTGGATATAAGGAGCGATATGGCGCGTGAAACCGTCAAGATGCCACATATCTTCGTCGACCCAATAAATGCCCGTAAGCTCGAGATTGTTGAATCCGGCATTGGCAAAGCGATTGGTAAGCTGGTCGAGATACCACTGACATGCAAGCTTAGCGTCTTCGACATTATCAAAGTCGAGAGCACGGCCGTCGAGAGTGCCCCAGTCTTTTTGATGAGGCAGAGGGGTGGGGAGGGTGATTACAACTTTATGCTTGAAGCCCGGGTCGCCAATTTCAGCTTTCTGATGCTCGATGCAAGAGTTGAGCGCGTCGAGAGCCTTGCCTTTTTCAAACATGCTGTCGAGGTAACGCTGCCAGTCTTCCTGACGCGCGTCGCGCTTACCACTATAACCTGGAGCATAGTTGCACTCGGGGAGATCGGCAAATTCAAGAAACAGGTAGCCATCGAAGAGCCAGTCTTTATGTCCGTCCGCGAACTTATGGACGACGTAAGGTTCAATTTGGTCTTCAGTCCAGGGTATACGCTGGCTGCCGCCCTGATAAATTAATGCGAGGTCGCGAACCTGATTAATTGAAAAGTTTTTTTCGGTGGACTGCCAAGCCGGTCCCTGATGGGTGTCGGTTTTGGTTTTATCAGAAGTTCCACACGAAGTCAAGAGGGCGAGTGCAAGGGTAGAGAGGCTGACAGCAAGAAGTTTAAGTTTCATCTATTGGGACAAATTTTTATGTTTTTTGTATTTTACGAAGATGTGACGCAGTTTTGGAAGGAAAGGACGCACCAGGGTGCGTCCCTACATTATTTATTTGACGAGGAGTTTCATTGTGCGGCCTTGAATGTCAGAGACGATGTAGAGTCCGCTTTGACATTGGAAAGAGCCTGCGCCCGTGTAAAGCAGACGACCCGAAACATCGTGGCAGCAAGTGTCGGCGGCGAGGACGATGCGGCCTTCTTCAGCGTAAGCGATTGGCTCGCGGTTACCGTCGATTATGACCTCGCTCACTCCGGCAGCGTCGCGTTTCGCTTTCTGACGGGCTGAGACGTAGCCGGCCATGCGGTCGATAGTGGCATGGTCGACAGAGTCAGTGCTCTGGTCCATGTGAATCAAACCCTGTGTGCCGGTATAGTAGGCAACCCCGGCGCGGTCAAATACGCCCTTTTCGTCGAAAACGTCCATGTAGTCGTTGATGTGTTGATGGAGAATAGGGTTGACACTATGGAGCGCGTTGCTTTTAGCTTGGGTCTCAAATTCGAGCTCGAGCCCCATGCCGTAGCTTTTGGCTGCATCGACAGTGTTTGTGAGCAAAGAGAAAGGCTTGGTGGCTCCGGAATTGTCGAGGAACGCATAGTTAGGCTGGATATAGCACATGTCAAAGTTGTAGCCATCCTTCCACTGCGACCAATATTTCTGATTGTCGGTGTAGTAGGGAATCCAGTATGAACGCAGACCTTTAGAGTGGACATAGTCATTTATTTCGGCCATAATCTCACCATTAGTGAAAAGGCCTTCTTCAATCCAGTAGATGCCTTCGAGGTCGAGATTTTTGAAATTGGCAGCATCCCATTTAGCGAGGAGTTCATCGATATACCACTTCACAGCATCGATGCGATGGCCGCGAACGTTGAGTGTCAGGTCTTTGCCATCGACTGTACCCCACTTTTTGCGAGACCAGTTTCCGTTAGGGAGTTTAGTGGGGGCGCAGCATGTTATAACCACGCGATGGCGCAGCGGTGGCTCGCCGAGTTCAGCTTTTTTGTCGGTGATGAGCTGGTCGAGGGCATCGAGTTTATAATCTTTTTTGAAATACTCGTCGAGAAGCCACTGCCAGTCAGACTGAAGGGCAGGGTTTTTGCCGCTGCCGTTGCCATAGGACACGTCGCCGTGAGAAAACTCGAGGAATAAGAAACCATCGAAGAACCAGTCTTCGTGACCGTCGGCATAGACATGGGTCACGTAGGGACGGAGATGTTCCTTGGTCCACGCAGGGCGATTTGAATTGCCGGCATAGATGAGCGCGAGATCAGAGATTTTGGGGTCGGAGCCGTATTCGTTGACATTTTCGTCAGCCACGGCGTTAACGACAGGCGCCAGAGAAATTGCTGACGCGAGGATTAATTTCTTAAGGCTTATTTTTTTCATTTATTGAGAATTTTTCTAAGAATTGGCAATAGAGTGTCGCAATATTTGCGGAAACCGATATCGGTGTAGTGATATTCGTCGGATGTTGCGTCGCCGTCTTCGGGTTGAAGATTGACTTGCTCGACATAGTAGGTGTTGTCAAGGCCGTTGGCAACCATGCGCTGATAGACTTCGCGGATTGCTTTGTTTTTCAGAGCGACCGTCTCGGTCATTTTCTGATCCAAGGGAATCGCTGGGAATTTGGGGTCTTCAACGAAGATAATCGGTGTGTCAGGGTGACGGTCACGAAGTATCTTGACAAATTTTTCGGTTTTATTGTAGATTTGTTCAGCCGACGAGTTGGGGACGTTGTCCATGATGTAGGCGGCCGCATCGACATCAGCCATCATTTCGGCAATTTCGTAATCGAGTTTGCCGTTGGCGCTGAAGCCAAGATTGATAAACTCGCAGTCGAGTTCACGCTGGAGGATATTTGAAGCTGCCATGCCGGGACGCGACGCCGTAGCGCCATGAGCAAGCGATGTGCCATAGATCACGACCGGTTTGCCACGTCGCGGAGATGCAACTTGAGGACGCTCAATTACTGAGCCTTCGTCAATGCCGATTTCGAGCTTGTCGACCTGGTCGTAGAGCGAAAGATGAATCATGTATTCGCGCATCTTGCCGTCCATGTTGGCAGCGGCTGTCCAATAGGTCGGGTTGCCCATCGGTCTGCCCGGTCCAAGGTAGCGCCAGGAGCCTTCATCGGTGAGATAATAGAGGTCGAGTCCGCGAGTGCCGAGGTCAGCCATGTGGGTCATGGTGTTATTGAATACGGTGTTCCACTTCAGGACTATCGTAGGCGAATTACTGCGGAAACGGATGGAGATACCGGCAGAATGCTGGCCGAGCTGATATACTTCGTAACGGGTAACGTCTTTTTTGAAGGCCGGGATACGCGCATAAGTTGGCAGTGAGTCGGGGTAAACGCGGCCGAGAATCTCAAATTGCGACGCATCGTGCCAAGTGAATTTCTGTTTGTGTTCCTCGAAAGGATTAATAGTGTTGACAGGCTCAACGGGAGCAAGGATGTTATTGACCTTACGAGTCTTTGCTTTGTTGAGTTTAAATGTTGTTTCGGCGCGGTAGTCACCGGGGTGACCGCCAAGATGGGCTGTATAAGTGCCGGCATCGGTCACCCATGCTGAAGCAGAATCGTCAAATGACGCCAAGTCATTATCGCTAACCGAAATCGTCACGCGCTGGCTTTCGCCGGGCTGCAGCAAGCGAGTTTTCTCGAAACCTCGAAGCTCGGCAACTGGTTTTAGCATTGTCTTGCTTTCTGGCGCGGAGACATAGAGCGCTACAACCTCCTTGCCGGCGCGGTCGCCGGTATTGGTAACGGTCACAGACAGGTCAGTGCGGTCGCCGTGACGGCGAGCCGTAGCGTCAGAGTATTCAAACGTTGTATAGCTCAAGCCGTAGCCAAAAGGATAAGCCGTAGCGAGACCGCAAGCGTCGAAGTAGCGGTAGCCGACCCATACGTCTTCTTGATATTCGGTATAGTCAAAGTTGCGGCCGCCCTGTTGTCCGAGCCAGGGATAGTTGCGCGACGAAGGATTATGATCATAAGCCACCGGGAGTGTCATCGGTAGGCGACCAGAGGGATTAACGCGGCCGGAAATTACATCGGCGATGGCGTCGCCACACTCCTGACCAGGGAACCACGCTAATAGAATGGCATCGGGGAGCTCGCTCCAAGACGCAACCTCCATCGCACCACAAACGTTTAGCACAACGATAACAGGTTTGCCGACAGCATGGAAAGCGTCGCACACGCGGCGTATCATCTGCTTCTCTGCATAGCTAAGATTATAGTCTCCGTCAAGACCGCGATCAGAGGTTTCGCCTGATTTGCGGCCAATGACTACGACAGCCGCTTGATTATTGGCGGCCTGCTGGCGCACAAGAGCGGTAGCGCCGTCGATATTCATTTCGGGGATAACCGAGCGGTGATATGAGATTTTCATCCAATCGGGGCAGTTGGTGACATTGTCGAGCACAGCCTCCTGAGCGGCGATATAGTGGCGATAGACTTCTGCGAGTTGAGGGTTGATAATGTAGCCTGCTTCAGCGAGACCACGGTCGATGTCGACAATATGGGCTTTGTTAACGTTTGAAGAACCAGTGCCGCCGGCGATTGACTTATAAGCAGTCGAACCGAAGAGTGCAATTTTTGTCCCAGTGGCGAGCGGAAGGGTTGAATTATTATTTTTCAGCAGAACCATGCTCTCGGCTGCAACTTCTCGCGAAGCAGCTGCGTGGGCTGCGAGGTCAGGCGCGGTTTTAGTCCAGCCTTTGGCTGTGATAGATTTCGCAACGAGGTTAAGAACGTCGCTTACACAGGCGTCGAGCTGCTTCTCTGACACCTTGCCCGATTTGACCGCCTCGATAATTTCCTGAACACGGTCTTCGTTGCCAGGCATAATGAGAGGGCAACGGGCGTTGATGAGCCCGTCGGCAGGACGCCAGACTGTCCAGTCGGTTAAAGCGAGTCCGTCAAATCCCCACTCGTCGCGTAACAACGTAGTCATCAGTTCGCGGTTAGTCTGGGTCGGCTCGCCGGATATATAATTATATGAACCCATGACAGTCCATGGTTTTGCGTCGCGGACAACAATCTCGAACGGGCGAGCGTAAATCTCGCGCAATGCGCGCTGGGTCATGCGCGCGTCGTTGACCTTTTTGCCAGTCTGCTGATTGTTGGCGATAAAATGCTTTAGGCTCGTGCCGATGCCTCGCGACTGTATGCCCTTGATTAGTTCTGACGCAAGGACGCCCGTCAGTAAGGGGTCTTCTGAGTAATACTCGAAGTTTCTGCCGCACAACGGATTTCGCATAATGTTGACGCCCGGTGACAGAATGACGTCGACACCATAGGCGCGCGCTTCGTCGCCCATAGTTTCGCCCTGAAGTCGAGCCATGTCGCGGTTCCATGTTGCGGCGAGTGCGGTTGTAGATGGGAATGCTGTAGCGTAAGAGGGTGCCTCGCCAGCATTTGCATTATTATTAAATGTTGAGGCGACGGGTATGCCGTTTTCATCATAGGTTACGACTGACTCTTGCCACGGGAGCGGATTTATGCGAAGTCCTACCGGTCCGTCGGCAAGATTAATTGACGGAATGCCGAGTTCGGCAATCTCATAGGTCCAACCGGCAGCGCCGGGGGTGTAGTGGCTGATATCGGAATTACAACCTCCGACTCCCACCAAGAGGCGAGCCTTCTGTTCGAGGGAAAGCTTAGCAACTGTCTTATCGACAGATTGGGGTGTTATGCCAAAGGCTGACGCAGTTGCGGCTAAAGCGGTGAGGAGTATGACAAGTTGTTTCATAATAGGTTTTATTGTTGTCGAATAGGTATAAATGTAGGGACGCACAAGAGTGCGTCCGTACATTTATATAACGAGAAATGTGGCGTGAAATTATTTCACGATAACTTTTGCTGCAGTTGAGCCAGCTTTCACAACATAAACACCGGCAGGAACAGCGATTGAGCCAGCGCCTTCAGCTACGAGAGCGCCGTCGATAGAGTAAACCTGGGCTTTTGCAGCGCCATCAACGATGACTGCACCAACACCACCAAAAATCTTGGCTGTGTCCTTGTCAGCTACGATGTCATTGATACCTGCGTAAGTAGTGAGGTCGAGAGTCCAAACCTGCATAGACTTACCCGGATCAAAGAAATAGATGGTGAATTTGCCGTCTTCGCCAGCAACGGGCTCAACGTTGATACCACGGTAGTTGTTGCCTGTCGCAATGCCTTCTGTAGCATATTTAGTTGCAACTGCCTTTTTGAGTTCAGCTTTCCATGCCTCAGGGTCATCAGCTTCTGTAAGATTTTTAGGAGTATCAACCAGTTCTTCTTCCATAACGAAGAAACCGTCACCAGCAGGGAAAACATTACCGCTTTGATCCTTTATCATACCAGTAGGATAAACGATGAAGCTCATGCCGTTGTAGTCAAACATGCAGAAGCCACCGATTGAGCTATGGTTAGGAGTATTGAACCATTTGTTAGCAAATTTGAAGCCTTCAGCTTCGTCATCCCATACGTAGTAAGCAACGTTATTACCCCAGCCTAATGATGATGCTGTTACAGTGACTTCATTATTGGAAAGTACTGCCATCTTTTGTGCATATCCATCGGCATCAGGAGCATAAATCTGTGCCATGCCAAGAGTTTGGACTACATTTGCAGGTTTGGGGAAATCACCCTGTTTGAGTGCATTTGCAATGTTAAACTGGCTTGTGCCTGTTTGTTCAAGGTCGACATATGTAAATTCATAGCCGATATTGCCTGTCGCATTGGCTGTAACAGTGATTTCAGCAAAACCTTCAAGAAGGTTACCCATAACGTGGGGGAGTGCGTCGAAACGACACTTAACGCCACCAACCATAGGAATGTCAGACTTGACAACCTGATCAGTCTTAGAATCAATGATGCAGAACTGAGCATTTTCTGTCAGGTACCAGCCTGCTTTCTCGGGACCAGCCCAACCACCTTTGTCGTTACGGAAATATACATTACCTGCATCGTCAACGTTGATTGACACCCAAGTGTCTTTGTTGTCAATGGTTTTAATCTGACCATCTTTGTTGTAAATGGCTACACCCTTATTTTGCATAGCAATGTAGAATTTGCCATTAACACCGATGCCAGAACGGGCTGCAGATGCGTCACCGCATGTGCCAGTCGGCACTGCGTACCATTCAAGAGTTAGGTTAGATGAGTGAGATGCATCGCCGGGATTTTGAGCCATAGCGACGGGCGACAAACCCATAACTGCGGCAGACGCAAAAAGTAACTGTTTTTTCATAATTTAAATAATTAGTTTGTTTAAAATGTTGGATATTTCTTGTTTGATTATTGTGGACGCACCGGGGTGCGTCCCTACAATATTTATTTGATGTTATAGCGTTCGGCCGAAATCGGTTTGAGTTTGACTTTCTTGCCTGTCGGCAGGGTGACTTCATGAGGTTTAGAGTCACTGTTGA
>CAMWQZ010000013.1 GCA_947176515.1 uncultured Bacteroidales bacterium
GGCGATAATGAGGTCCATCCGCCTTGCTTGAAAGCTTCGAGCTGTCCGGCTGCCTGAAGGATGCGCGCAACAGCACCCTTGTTTTCACGGTAAGTGAAATTAGAGCCTAAAAGACCAAGCTCGAGGTCAACTTTTTCACTGGAATTTAGGAGATTGAGTCGGTCAATATCAGGTTTGGGAGAGTAGGAGAGACGGGTGGAGAATGATACTTGAGCTTTGCCCTGTTTACCGTTCTTTGTGGTGATGACGATGACACCGTTGGCGGCGCGAGTACCATAGATGGCTGTAGCGGCCGCATCTTTAAGAACTGTGATGCTCTCGATATCGGCAGGGTTGAGGCCTGCGATTGACGATTGATAGAGGTTGTCGATATCCTTGAGTTCATCGGTCGAGGGCATTTCGGTGCCGTTCATAGGTACACCGTCAATCACCCAAAGGGGGTCTTGAGTGCCTTGGAGCGAAGATGTGCCACGGATACGGATTTTTAGCGGTGCGCCCGGCGAACCACTGCTCTGGATTGCCGATAGGCCGGCAACCTGACCTGCGAGCGCCTGGTCGATATTCATAATCGCGCCCAGCTTGCTGTCATCGAGTTCCATTTTTGTAATCGAAGCTGTGAGTTTGCGGCGCTCGATAGCCTGATAACCGGTGACAACAACGTCGGAGAGAACCACTGACGAAGGGTCGAGGACGATGTCATAATGGTTTACACCATCGACGAGGACGATAGTGCGCGGATTGTATCCAATGCTGCGACACTCTATTTCGGTGACGCCTTTAGGTATGGCGATTGAAAATTCGCCGTCGATATTGGTTACTGTGCCGAGAGTCTTAGCAGTGCTTCCGGCATGTTTTAGCTGTGTTTCAGACACTGCGACTGAAGCGCCGGGGAGAGGCTCATGGTCCTCAGACGATAGGATGACTCCACTGATGGTGCGCTGTGCCATGACAGCGTTGGCAGGGAGAATGGCTGCTAAAAACAATAGAGCCATTAGTTTAGTAAATAACTGTTTCATCGCACTGTGTGGTTAGTTATAATAGGAATAGACAAATTGTAAAAAATAAGAAGAGAGAAACTAAGAGAGAGAGGAGAATGAGATATGAGTTTATCAGTTTTTGAGCTGGGCGATGCCGAGGGCGGTATTGATGCGCATCACGAGGTCTTCGTAGTGATAGCGCGCATCGCGAGAAGCCGAAGGCATGCGAGAGATTAGCAATGTGCGGATACGCATCAGCTCGCCGCGCTTCAGAGAAATCGCGTCAGAGACACGGTTGCCCTGGCTGCCGTAGAAATTCAGATTTCTGCGGCCGGGAGCATGTTCGCCGAGCGACTGCGCGCTGCGGTCGTGAGAGTGAAGAGGACAGCCGAAACATCCGTATTCAGATGGTTGAACGAGCATCATGGCTGCCGGATCGGCATCAAGCGAGCGAGTTACGCCTGATTTGACGCCCTGGTTTTCGCTTGCGGCTATGATAAGGGCGTCGACAAAGTTTTTCTGCATCGAGCGTTCGCGCACATCAGGCGTCTTGCCGCTGATGGTTTTAGCAAATATGCTGTTATGAAGCATATCCATCATTTCTGACGGCATGAAGGCTTTGCTTCCGTTCATGGCCTCGTTTTCATACATTCGGATGATGCGGTTGTCGGAAAGCAAATCCCAAAGTATATAGCTCTGAGCATTTTTCAGAATGTAATTGGGCGAGTTTTCCATACGTCCGAAGGGTGTGTTATTGACGAGGAAAGTGTAGTTTGACACATCGGCGTCAAAAAGCCATGACGGCTGAGTAAGAGCTTCGTCGATAATAAACTGCACAGCCTCGCGCTGACGTGGAGTCTCGACAAATTTATAAGTCTGCTTGCCATCGCCGACGGTGGTGTTGTCGACATATATGCCGCCAATATTGGCGAGCACATGGTAGATATAGAGTTGCCACTGGCCTACTGCCGAGTAGTATAGGCGCGAAGCCTCGTCGTAGTCTTGCCCACGTTTGCCGTTGGTGGTCCACTCGACGATGTTGGGCACGATGCGCTTAAGATTGGCAATGCCGTATTTTGCTGACTTTATGGCATTATCGCCAAGGTCCTCGCTGAGGGCGCGAGGGTCAATCGCCGAGCGCGAGTCCTGAGCCTCGCTGTAGCGGTAGAGGTCGCTGCTGTGGTTGTCGATAAGTTCCTGAAGGCGCTCATATTCTTCCTCGGGAGTGATGTGGCCAAACCAGCGGTAGCCATACTCTATAGCCATGCGGTCATAAGGACCAATCTGCGGCGAAAGGCTCTTGACACCGTCGCCGGGCTGCGCAACGTAGTTGAAACGGGCATAGTCCATGATTGAAGAGCTTGTGCCGCCGAGTTTCTCGATATATGACGGAGAGCGGAGTGAGTCAGTCGGGATGGCGGCTGACGCCATCATGTTGTGGCGCAAGCCGAGCGAGTGGCCGACTTCGTGACAGGCTACAAATCGCATTGCATCACCGATTAGCTCTTCTGGAAGCTCGAGCTGACGTGCGCGAGGATCGACAGCGCCGGTCTGGACTACAATCCAGTCGTGAACGAGGTCGATGACGTTGTGCCACCACATGATATCTGCCTCGATGATTTCGCCGGTGCGAGGGTCAGTGAGCGACGGCCCCATGGCGTTAGACTTAGCCGAGGCGGCATATGTGAGCACCGAATAGTTGATGTCATCGCGGTCGATGCCGTCAGTCGTGGCCGAATCAGGCATTTGTTCTACTCTGATGGCATTTTTAAAACCGGCGAGCTCGAATGCTGAGTTCCAGTCTTCGATACCCTGCTTGAGATATTTGCGCCAAACGTAAGGCGTAGAGTTGTCAAGCCAGAAAACTATCGGCTTGGCAGGTTCGACCAGTCGGCCGGCGAGATAGTCGGCTTCGTCTTCGGGCTTGGGCTGCAGACGCCAGCGAGTGATATAGTTGCTGTTGCTTACACGCTGCTGGTCGTCAGAGTACTGCAGGGCTGACTCAGTGAAATATCCGACACGGGGCGACGCATAGCGGCGAGGCATCGGGTCTTCGGGCAGAAGCACCAGTGTGCAGCCGACCTCGACTGTAACGTAGACCGTTCCTCCCGGTTCTGACACTCTTGTGGTTAGCTCTGACAGGGCATAGATATTGTTGTCAAATGCCTTGATAGAGTTGATTTTCGATAGCTCGGTGTTGGGCGATGTGCCGATATTGATGTCGTTAAAGACATTGTTAAAGCTCGATTTGGTACCGTCATAGATATCATTTACTCGGATGACAACAGCTGAAGAATCGTTGTTGTAAGCCTCGATTTTAAATGACGCGATTATAGGCGAAATATAATTTTGGCTTACCGACGGAGCGATAGCGTCGCTCTTGTTGACGTCGGGTATCGGTCGGAACTGGCGGACACGCACTTTGTTGGCGACCGTGTCGATTTCAAAGCTGACGAGCTGATTGGCGTAGTTCGTGCCACGGTTTACGCTGGCATCGTTGAGCTCGGCGGGAACTTTGACAAACTTATTGACGGCGAGCATCGGCTTGCCGAGATATTTCTTCGGTATTTCAAAATAGTAATCCTCGCCCTGGCGGATGACGTTGAAAAGTCCTTGCGATACATATGGGGCATCCTCTACAAGCTTGTCGTAGTCGCTTTTAGCAGGGGTGGAATCTGAAATTTCGCTGCTTTTTTTATTTTTCTTCTTGCCAAAGAATAGGAACGCACGGTCATTGTCATCAACGTTAGATGATGGCAGTGCATGACCCAGGCAAGGTGAGGTGAGCGATAAGGTTACGAGGGTTGCAGATAATAGTCGTGTTATAAGTTGGTTATTGAACATAATAAACAAATTACTCCTTTTCTAATACTTGACATGCAAAGGTACTAATTTTGTGCCAAATAATAGTAGATATTAAGATTATTTTTGTCATTTCGATGCTTTTTTGCTAAACATTTGTGCAAAATGATTTGTAATTTTTATTTTTATAACCGCGTTGAGAAATGAGCCGCAAAAAGACAGATACATTTAACCGATTCTGTTAAATCAATGTCGATTTAGTGAAAAACTCTTAATAAAATTGGCTATTTAAAATAATGTTAATAGATTAGCATAATCTAATTGACTGTCCTATGTGATTAGTCCTATCTGATATCTTAAATTGATTGAATTAAAAATAAATTGTAACTATGCTAACCTTAAACTTTAAGTCTGCTGTCCAGAAATTTGTACGGCTTAAGACATTGATGATGGTTTTGGCGGTTCTTGCGGTTTCTGGGCCTGTGTTGAGCGCACAGTCGACAAATTCGGGCAAGGCTCTGTTGGTTCAGTTGAAAAACGGCGACAAGCAATATTTCATGCTGGCCGACGAGCCGGTGATAACTTTTGCTGACTATCGTTGCCAGATTGAGTCGCAAGAACTTAGCGCTGATTTTGATATGACGCTCATAGACCATGCCAAAGTAGTGGATTTCGATCCTGCGTCGGTCGATGAAATCGAATCGGCTCTTATTGTCGACCTCAGCAACCCCTCGGTCGTGGTGATTCGCGGCATGAAGCCCAACGGCAATGTGTCGTTGTTCAATCTTTCAGGCATGATGCTTCTCCATACCTCTGTAGACGAAAGCGGTACTGCCATGCTCGAAGTCGGAGATTTCGCGTCGGGCGTTTATGTGATTACTTCAAATGAAACAACCTTTAAAATCTATAAGAAATGAGAAGAATTTCGTTAATGGCGGCTTTAGCAGTCATATCAATGGCGGCTGTAGCTCAAGTTTATAAGCTGTCGGTTACAAAGAACGACGGGCAGACCGTCGTAATCCCGACCGACGATATCTCAAAAATCGAATTTATCGAGGAAATTACGGGCGATCCAACCCTCAGTGTAGAGACCAAGGCTGACGCTGTCCCATTCATCGGCGGCGAAGTGGCTTTTAAGGTTACTGCCAACTGCCAGTGGACATATAAGGTCGACAATTCATCAGTGGCAGAGGTGTCAAAGACCAAAAATCAACTTGTGCTGAAGTTCCCCTTCAAGCCTTCAAGCGAAGAGGTGAAATATACCGTGACATTTAGTTACGGCGACAACCAGTCAAAGCAGATTGTAATTGCACAGGCTTCAGCCCCCATAGCCGACCTGCTTGATATAGTGTTTAAAGAAGATGGCACAGCCGAGGACGTTTCGCCGATGGCTCACGACGTAATCACCCGTAAAGGAACAGCTTTGATGACATATTATAATGACATTCACAAGCGTTACGTTGCCAATTACCGTCACTCTATGGGCGACGGCGTCACGACTGGTTACTATCGCGTCAACTATAAGCCTAATGATGAATTTATCTCGCGCGTGGCTGACGGCTGCACCTTTGAGTCAATAATGATGCTCGGCGAGGCCGACCCGGCTAACCTCGAAGTGAAATGGTTTAGCTCGATGCAGGCCGGCGGTATCGGCTTCATACTCCCAGGTCACAACCGCTCTAAGTGCATAACTTTCTTGCCAAATATCTCAACGAGCGGTTCGTCAAACTGGTGCTGGACTCATAGCAAGGTTGTCCCCGAAGTTGGTAAATATTATCACGTTGTCGGTGTATGGAATAAAGAAGAGGCAAAGACATACATATATATTAATGGTGAACTCAGCGGAACGGCTTCGACCCCCGGCAACTATGTGCCCGTGTCTTCGGGCGCAGAGTCGTTTGTAATCGGTGGTGACGCCGAACCCAATCAGACATCTTGCGCATCGGCGTGGAACGGTGATATCGTCACCGCCCGAATCTACGACGCACCCATGACAGCCGAACAGGTTGCCAGACTCTGGGATGCCGCAGCGTTTGACCAGTCGGTGCAGTCGTTTGCAATTACTAATCTTCAATATATGTCAGAGTGCGAGGTCGGAGTCGGATTCAAATATAACATTTATGGCGAAGGCTTTGAGTCGAGTGACGAAATCGAAATGCAGAAGGCTGACGGTTCGGCTACGTTTACGCCCGATGTCACCATTGGCGCAGGCAAAGCGACTATAGTTATCCCTGCCGGCATGACCTCAGGAACATATAAGATTATCGTGAAACGTGGTGGCTCGTCTATGCCCTTAGGTGCGGTTGATATGACGGTTTCGGCTAATCCTCTCGCCCCGGTTGTCCCTAAGATTATAGCTCACCGCGGCGCCCACACCGACGGCGCAAGCGAGAACTCTATCGCGGCACTAAAGAAGGCTATGGATGCCAACTATTACGGCATCGAGCTCGACATCTGGACAACGACTGACGATAAACTGATTGTGCACCACGACGGCGAGGCCGGCGGACTTGTGTTCTATCAGAATACTTATGACCGTATCAAAAACGTTAAGCTCTCTAACGGTGAAAATCTGCCGACATTTGAAAGCTTTGTCGAGACGTTCAAGAGCAAGATGGCTACATCAACCTCCAAGCTTATCATTGAGATAAAGACTCACCTCACCACCGAGCGTAATCACACTGCCATCGACAACGTTATGAAGATTGTCGAGGAGGCTGGTATCAAAGACCGGGTAGAGTATATCGCCTTTAGCTTTGATAATTGTAAGTATATTCTTTCTAAAGACGCTGACGCTACAGTCGGTTACCTGATGGGTGACCGCGCTCCTGCAAGTGTCTTGGACGCCGGTATCCGCAGCGTAGATTATAGTTCGGGTGCTTATGCTAACAATCCGGGCTGGATTAAAGAGGCGCGTAAATTAGGCATGATAGTCAATGTGTGGACTATCAACAGCGCAATTGATATCCTCAAATTTATCGGTCAGGGTGTTGACTACATCACTACTGATGCGCCGGCTCTTGCTACCGAGCTTGCAGACAAGAAATTTATCGAGGAATAATATCGGTTTCCTATAGAAAAAGACCGTGGCTATCGGCTTTACTGTCGGTAGCCACGATTTTTTTCCTCATTATCATTCAATAAAGCTAAAAAATCCTTACCTTTGTGAAAAATTACACACATTTTTTATATCCTAATCTTTAAGACAACACTTAATATAAATTAGTAACTATAAACCGACATGTTTTTTAAACACAACTCACTGATTATCGGACTGTCATTGGCGTGTATCGCCTTGCCGTCGTGCGTTGACGACAAGTATGACCTGTCTGATGTTGACACGACTGTACGTGTTGATGTTAACAAACTCACCTTGCCAATTAAGCTCGACGAAATCAAGCTCGAAAGCATCCTTAAAGAGAGCGACCGCGTTAAGATTATTGATGGTGCCTACACTGTGATAGAGGGCGGCAATTTCGAATCCGATCCTGTTTACATTGAGCCGGTGTGGATTAAATCCCAAACGATTCCTATGCCTCCGAGGGTTAAGATTCCCTATGTGCCAGGAGTGGTTACAGGCGATGTCCTGCTCGATTTCTCAACTCCCGAGTCTGAATATAATTTCTCAGCTAAAAATCTTCCGAATCAGATTACTGACATCGACGCTATCGGTGCTGACCTAACTTTTGAGTTTGAACTCACCGTTCTCAATTATGAAAAGGTCGCTCGCGTGGTAGAGCTCCGTGATGTTGTGCTCCAGTTACCTAAGGGCCTTACTATCACAGACGACAGTGGCGGCAAATATGACCCTCAGACCGGTGAGCTTGCAATGCCTACTTTGAGCCATGACCAGTATGTTAAGTTCTATATCCGCGCAAGCCGTGCCGACTTCAAGGCAATGGGTGCGACATTTGATTATGACCAGCATAAGGTTGATGTAAATGGTGTTGTCAACTTCAAGAGCGGAAAACTTGCCCTTCTTGATTTGGTTGAGAATGGCCCTGCGACTGAAATCCAGATGGTCGTAAGCTATAGCATCCCTGATTTCAAACTCAAGACTTTCAGCGGCGGTATGAAATATGAGTTCGAGGCTGTCAACTTTTCAGACGTACGCCTCGACGGCATGCCTGACATTTTGAATCAGCCCGGCACTAATCTCAAGATTGCCAATCCTTGTATATTCCTTAAGGTTGATAACCCGATGCAGGCTTATGGCTTGAAAGCACAGACCGGTTTAACTATTACGGCTTATCATAACGATGATGCGACAGCTTATCCGATTGATAATCCCTATTTCACGATTGGCAATGACCATGCTGACGGCGTCTATACGTTCTGCCTCTCACCCCAAATGCCGGCTTCTATTCCTGAAGACTTTGAAAATGCAGAGCATGTGTCTTACACCAAGTTGAGCGACGTTCTCAGCAATGCCGGTGACCCGGAGCACGGCATACCCTCTTATCTCGCCATCAAGCTTAATAATCCTCAGATTCCCGACCAGAAGATTGTTGACATGCCTATCGGCCACTTCATCAAAGAGGTGCGTGGCAAATATGAGTTCAGAGCTCCGATTGCGCTTATGGAAGGTTCGTCAATTATCTATGAAGAAACAGTGACAGGCTGGGGTTCTGACGAATTTGATAATTTCACCATCACTCAGCTCGACGTCGATGCTGAATTGGCATGCGACATACCTATCGCTCTCGACATTGAGGCTTATCCGGTTGACGTGGATGGCAAACAAATCGGCAATGTGAAGATTGAAGGCGCTCATATCGCCGCTGGTTCAGAACCCCAGGTGGTTCATATCCATATCACTGGCGATATCAAAGGTTTTGACGGCATCCGCTATGTGGCAAAAGCTACTGCTGGAGCCGGCGACGAAGTGCTCCGCACTGATATGAATATCCGTGTACTCAATCTCCGTCCGACCATTTCGGGCTATTATATGAAAGAACTTTAATCTCTCTTCCCATATCATTACAATCTCATAACAATGAAGACAATTTTAAAATATACATTGGCTGCCGCTGCTCTGTTTGCATCAGTTGCGGCTTCAGCCCAAAACACACGGTCGGGATATTTCGTTGACGATTACACATATCGTTTCCAGCTAAACCCTGCCTACGGTAATAGCCGCGGCTTTGTGTCGATGCCAGCTCTCGGTAATATTAATGTCGGTGTTAACGGTAATCTCCACCTTAATGATGTCCTTTACAACATCAACGGCAAAACGACCACGTTCATGAACCCGATGGTCAATACGACTGATTTCCTTAACAGTATCGAAAATGTAAGCAAACTCAACACAGCTGTCAAGCTCGACATTCTTTCAGTCGGTTTCAAGGCGTTCGGCGGCTATAACACCATCAACATTGGTGTCAGAAGTGACTTTGGGGTTCATCTGCCCAAGTCTTTCTTCTCGCTCCTGAAAGAGGGTGTGTCAAATCAGACTTATGCTATCGACGACCTCGCTGCTCGCGGCATGGCTTACGCCCAGGTTGCGCTTGGTCATTCTCGCAACATCACCAAGGAGTGGCGTGTCGGTTTGACGGCCAAGGTGCTTGTCGGCGGCGGTAATGTTGACGCCCGTCTCCACGATGCTCATCTCACACTTGGCCATGACGCATGGACTGTGACCTCTGACGCTGAAATCAACGCGTCGATGAAAGGCCTCGAATATAAGACAAAGGTTAACGACCGCACGGGTCACCGCTATGTCAATGGCGTTGACATTGATGGTCCTGGCGTAGGCGGCTTTGGTTTTGCTGTCGACCTTGGCGTTGTTTACAAGCCTGTTTATCTTCCTGACTGGACATTCTCTGCAGCTGTCCTCGACCTCGGCGGCATCAGCTGGAGCAACAACATGCTTGCCACGACCGACGGTCCCAAGACCTTCACTACTGACGAATATGTGTTCAACGTTGACGACAACGCTCCCAATAGCTTTGACAACGAGTTTGACCGCATCCGCGACAAATTCAGCGCTCTTTATGAACTCGAAAACAAGGGTGACCAGGGCTCGCGTTCTACAATGCTTGCCACAACATTCAACATCGGCGCTGAGTACACCTTCCCCCTCTATCGTCCGTTGACTTTCGGTTTGCTCAACACAACCCGTATCTATGGCGCATACTCTTGGACTGATTTCCGTCTGTCGGCTAACGTTGCGCCCGTGAAATGCTTTGACGCTTCGGCCAACGTTGCCCTCGGCACATTTGGTTTCGGATTCGGCTGGCTGATTAACCTCCATGTCCCTGGCTTCAATCTCTTCGCCGGCATGGACCACACTATCGGCAAGGTCACAAAACAGTTCGTGCCCCTGTCGTCTAACGCTTCATTCAATTTCGGTATAAACTTCCCCTTCTGAGAAGCCTAACTCCGAATTGCTGATATAAAACGTTGCACCTCCGTAAAAAAGAGTGTGCAACGTTTTGTTGTCTTGGCGCTAAATTTTTTGTCAAGTGACAAATAATTTGTAAATTTGCGTCAATTAAAACAACCACACAACTAACCAAAATAACGACAATTATGAAAATTGAAAAAATCATTGGTCGTGAGGTGCTCGATTCACGCGGCAACCCCACAGTCGAAGTAGACGTAATCCTCGAATCAGGCGCTTTCGGCCGTGCATCTGTTCCTTCTGGTGCATCTACTGGCGTTAACGAAGCTCTTGAGCTCCGCGATGGTGACAAGTCTCGTTATATGGGCAAAGGCACTCTCAAGGCTGTTGCTAACGTTAATGGCCCGATTGCTGAAGCTCTCAAAGGCATGAACGCTCTTGATCAGATTGCAATCGACGAAACTATGCTCGCTCTCGATGGCACTGAAACAAAATCTAACCTTGGTGCTAACGCTATCCTCGGTGTTTCTCTCGCTGTTGCTAAGGCTGCTGCTGACTACCTCGGCCTTCCCCTTTACAAATACATCGGTGGCTGCAACACTTACGTTCTCCCCGTGCCCATGATGAACATCATCAACGGTGGTGCTCACTCTGACGCTCCTATCTGCTTCCAGG
>CAMWQZ010000014.1 GCA_947176515.1 uncultured Bacteroidales bacterium
TTTTAGTGGTACTTCATAACCGTCGGGAAGAGTGATATAGACATACTTTGTGCCATCGGCAGAGTCCATCGTATATTTACCCGACTTATCAGTGACAACAAATTGTGTGCCGTCAGTGACAGGAACCCCAGCAAGAGGCTTGCCTTCAGATGTAACCTTACCCGATATCTTAACTAAAGACGCCGCCGAAGCACTCGCCACGATGGCGAGTGCGGCAAGCGCTGAAACAAATAATCTTTTCATAGGATATTTTTCCGAATCTTATTTAACAGGAGTCAGGATTGCTACCCAACCACCGCCGGGAGCGAGATGAAGATTGAGAGTGTCGCCGGTCGAAACGGTCTTGGTCTCAAACTTATGGTCAGTTGCCTGACGGTGAGCATTGCGTCCATCAGCCATTGACTCCATAGTCCACTTCCCTTCGGGGAGGAAGTCAAGATTGAGCGTGAGGTCGCGCGGAGTCCAGTCGGTCATGGCTGCAATATACCATTTGTCACCATTACGGCGTGCCATCATCAGATAATCACCGATTTCGGCATCGAGGCCTATGGTTTCATCCCAAGTAACAGGAATCTTAGAGAGGAACTCTGCATAGCCTGGAGCATTGTCATAATTTGAAGGCGAATCACAAATCATCTGCAACGGGCTTTCATAGACAACAAACATCGCAGCCTGATTGGCACGTGTGCCGAGCGTTACGGGGTGGCTGAACGCACCATGATAGTCTTCTCTTGTCACATTATTGACAGAACCAGGGGTGAAGTCCATCGGACCGGCAAGATTGCGGATAAAGGGCAACATTAGAGTGTGGTCGGGCGTCACCGATGCGTTCCAACCATTGCCCTCGCCTTTGTTATACTCGTTGCCAAGCACACCTTCGAAAGTCAAGATGTTAGGATATTTACGCTGCATGCCTGAAGGTTTATATGCGCCGTGGAAGTCTACAACGAGATGACGGTCAGCAGCGGCCTTACCCACTGCGTCATAGAAGTTAACCATTTCTTGGTCAGAGCGGTCCATGAAGTCGATTTTCACGCCGGCAGCTCCCCACTTCTGATAAATGTCAAAAGTGCCTTCGATGTCGGTTGCAAGGGGATTCCAAAGCGCCCAAAGCACAACGCCCACGCCTTTTTTCTTGCCATAGTCGATAATTTCTTCAACGTTAACCTCGGGTTTGTAGTGCTTGATGTCAAGAGTCCCGGCAGACCAGCCTTCGTCAAGAAGGATATATTCGAAACCGTGTTTAGCCGCAAAGTCGATAAAATATTTATAAGTATCGGTATTTACTCCGGCTTCGAAGTCAACATCAGGACCATACACGTTAAGGTTCGACCACCAGTCCCAAGAGATGCGACCCGGTTTAATCCACGATGTATCTTCGACAACAGGTTCGCCTGAAAGTTGCCATGCGAGATAGTTTTCGAGAAGCGACGCATCATCAGGACTAACCATAACGACACGCCACGGCAATACGCGAGAGCCATTGGTCACAGCCATATAGGGTTCAAGTTCGAGCACGACCTCAGTGCGGTCACTACCCCAGCCCTCTTCTGGTTTCTTCATGCGTTTTTTCTTGATAATCTTTGGGAATACACCATTGATAGTGCTTGACTGGCTGCCTTCGAAGAAAAGATTAGCATAGTCATCAACACCAGCCTCGGTTACAACAACTCGTGTACCGGCCGGAGTCTGCATGTAGATAGGCAGATAGCCAGGATTAGAAGTAGTAAGGGAATCGAGTTGTTTTTTCTCAAACAGCGATTCCTGCGATGACATATAATTGTGACGCAGTGGGTACATTGGCCAATATGCAACAGTGCCCTCCGGCATATTCATCTCAACTGTCTCACTGTTGACGGTCATGTCGCCAGGACGACTTGTGACAAAACGATATGCTGCGCCGTTGTCGTATGCACGGAACTGAACCGAGAAGTCTCCGTCCATCTTTAGGGTCAATTCATTATAATTGTCACGGACATCGCTGAATTTAGTAGGAACTACGGGGTGAAGCACATCGTTGACCAAACGTCGAGTCACTTTTTTAACTTTTGGATTAACACCAGGCTGCACTTTAGCGCCCTCGATATCAAGGCCAATAGCCGAAGGCTTAACCAACGTTTCGCCATCGCGCATAACGCTCCATGTCAGCGTTTTGCCTGTTTCTACTTTAATTGTCACGAGCTTATCGGGAGAAACGACAGTGTAGCTTCCTGCAAAGGAAGCTACACTTGTAGCAGCGATAAGCCCGAGAACTATAGAAATTCTCTTCATTGGGATTAAAGGGTTATATGTTTATAAAAATATTATTCTTCTGGAACTCCCTCGTAACGCTGAATGCCATCGAGTGTGGCGGTCCAAAGGTTGAAGTTATTGACGTGAGAAAGTTCGAAATTCATATAGCCATCAGTATGCTTGAGGCAGAGGTATGTAGCATCAGACTGAGCCTTAACGTCGTTACCGTAAGCATAAGCCGCAATTGAACCATAGCACTTGCAGTCGCCCATGATATAGTTATCCCAGGTAGTAACGAAGTTTTCAACATTCCAATCGGTAGTGCTTCCCTTTTTCCAGACTACTTCTGCATAAGCGCCAGTAACGAATACGTCAAGTAGGTCAGCGAAACCGGTTTTATTATAAGTGGGAGTGTAGATGCCTGAAGTAGGAGGAGTATAGCGCTTGCTTGCCCAGTTCTGGCCTACTGCATAGCGATTTTGCCAATCTGCACCTGCCCAAAGGTGAATCTCGCAATCAGGATTGATGGCTTTGACAGACTCACGGATGCGTTTCAAAAGATTGGTGACAGTCATAGCGCGGAATTCCAACCATTTAGCAAATTTGGGACCAACGCCACCAGTCTCAGTAACAATTTCAAGATGATTAGGAACAGCTTCGCCCCAGTATTCGGCATAACCGCGCATATTATCATCGCTCATACCAAACCATCCGCCTTCATTATTGGCATAACGAAGATAATCGAGACTTATACCCTTGATTTTAGGATATTTGGTAACAATTTCTGTGGCAACAGAAACCAGAAGGTCCTGAACCTCAGGATACATCGGGTCCATCATAGTAACAGACTGCGCTTCCCTGTAACCTTCGACTCTATCAACATCCTGATCGATAGGCACAAGAAGATTGGGGTCATTTTTATCGCTACGAACCTGGACTTTACCTTTCCACTGGTTCCAATTATCGTAGACATAGCCCTGCTTGTAGGTCGGAGACTGCATGCCCCAGCCCATAGCACCGATAGAAGCTACGACGTCAATACCAAGTTCTTCGCTCTTTTCAAGGAAATAGCCGAGGTAGTCGTCATAGTCGCGCTCGACGGTAAGGTCGGCGAATGTATTGCAATAAGGCAGGATCTCACTCTTATAGAGTGCATAGCCATTGCCTGGTTTAACGTCGAGATAGATAAGGTTCATGCCATACTGCTTGATTTTGGCAAGCTCTTTATCAATATTCTCTTTTGTTGCCAGTCTAAGGAAGTTTGCGTGGCAGTCAATCCACATTCCCTTAGGTTTTACAGTAGCCTCATTAGGCGTATAGACAGGCAGAGGGGGTTCGGGAGCCTCTGCAAATGGATCAAACTTATCGTCGTCAGAGCAAGCGGTAGTACCGATAACTGATACAGCAGCAAGAGCCCATAGATATTTTTTCAGATTCATCATTGTTAAGGTTTATTGTTAAAAATGAGAGAGGAGAATGGAAATTACTAATGTTGTTGCAAGGATTATTCGTAGCAAGTCATCTTAAATTTGAATGCACCATGACGATCAATCCAGCCAATCCAATAAGCGGCAGTCTCGGTTTCATCCCAGTACCAGTCACCTGAAGCACCAAAGCTCCAGCTGGCATTGATACTAAAGTCATATTCGGCACCTTCGATACGAGTATTGAGGTCAGCAGCATCGATAAGGGTGTTACACCACCACCATCCTGTGCCGTTCATAAGCATGACATAAGTCTTACCATTGATAGGCATACAAGACACATAAGGACGACGAGCGCCTGTACGGGCGAGACAAGAGCCTGTACCAACCCACCAGTCATGGAAACCACCTGAACCTGTGCTCTGGAGTACACCGGGCATAACAGAAATAGTCTTGCCAGCGAATGTGTTGGTATAGACCTTGATGGTGTTGTTACCAGAACCTTCGGTGTCACCAACGATATAATTAGACTTAGGATCAGCGGTCAACGCAGCAATCATCTGGAAGCCGTTGGCGTCACCACTGCTGTATCCTGTTGAAATAACATCGGTCGAAACAATCTGGCCGCCCTCAAGGTGAATCATGTAGTGATTACCCTCCGGACCGCGAACGCCACCGCAGGTTATGTTGGCTGTGCCCTTGAGGTCGCCTGAAATCTGGATGTAGTTAGAGCCATCAGCAGCGCTACCAAGATTGTAAGCAACTGTGCCGAGCAGTTTTGGGGCTGCCATAGGACTATCCCAAACATAGATATCGGTAGAAGAACCAGTCACTACGGTGCCAGCCATAACGCCGTTCCAGTCTGACGATATTGCCTTGAGCGATACAGGCTGAATAGAACCGAGTTCAAGTTTACCTGCATAAGAGAAGTCATCAGCGTTGTAAACTCGAAGGCCGAGATCATAGTCAGGAATATTCATTGATGGATTATCGAAGTGAGGATCTGTGTACTGACGTCCCATGATAACGATATAGTCGTGACCACAGAACGAAATATAACCGTTGATATCGCCATACTGACGTGAGTCGGCAAAGCCAAAGTTGCCTCGTTCGCCAGGATAACCAAGGCCCGGGAATTCGGAATCGCCCTGAAGAGCACCAACCGAAGCTCCTTCGCCAAAAGGAAGAAGGTCGGTAAGACCATGAGTTACGACATAGGTCTTAGATGTCTTGCCGTCCTCTGAAGTAACGGTGTACTTAACGCCACCTTCGACGGTGAAGTCCTGAGGAATGTTAGGATCAGGCGCTACGGTCGAACCTTTTGAGATGCAGAATTTAAGGGTTGCTTCGGTAAGGACAACCTTTGGGTCGACAGAGGGATTGAGCTGGATATAGATGGTGTCGTTAGACATGCGTGATTTAAACTTTGTCTTAGCTCCGAACTCATCAACGTATTCAACATACGGGCAATCGACCTTGTTATTGCAGATGATGAAGGCCTGCTGACCGTCGATTGTGAATACATCATCGTCTTTGCACGCAGTCATGCAAGATGCAATGGCAGCCACCGCACACGATGAGAAAATTATTTTATTTAGTTTCATAAGGATGTATCAATTAAGGATTTGATTACTCATAAACGCCCATGATGCGATATTTACGCACTTTGCCTACACCTGACTTGACTCCGATTACCATACCCTCGGGTCTTTCGACCGGATCAATGTTCTGGAGACCAGAAAGGGTTGGAGTGATGCTTTCATCCCAAGTCAATGTGGCACGGAGATAAACACGGGTAAGGTCAAAGTCTTCGCGCTCTTCTTGAGAGACAACGAACATGATAACGCCTGAACCACCTTCAGCTTCTTCGGGGGTGAATCCCTTCTCAAGAAGCTGATTGTTCTTGTCGTATTCGTAGATAATACCATTGATTGAAGAGGCATCATTTGTGCGACCGTTCATACACACCATAGCCGATATAAAGTTGTCAGTATGGACAAACTCCGGATCAGCCTCTGAGCAAGCGGTGAAACCTAATGTCACAATCGCAAGAGCCAAAGCGATTATATTGAATTTCAAGATTTTCATTGCTGTTAGATTGATTATATCGTTTGACTTAAATGATTACCATCCTTCGTTGTTTGTACACAACTTGTTGTTTGAGCGTTCGCTCAAGGGGATGGAGAAGTAATTGTAGCGTTTGGGGTAGATACGGGTTGAACCAGCGTCACAATCGATTTCTTCGTAAGTGAAACCACCATCTGAAGGTTTGATTTTCACACCGTGGGCCATCTTACCACCGATTACGCTCTCAGCAAGACCCCAACGACGGAGATCCCAGAAACGGAAGCCTTCGCCGACGAGTTCCTTGGCGCGTTCGTCGCGGATGAGTTTCATACAGCTTTCGAGTGTGCTGATATCAGAGATTGTCTTTTGGGGCAGACCGACACGGCCACGGATAGCATTGATGCAATTGAGGATTTTTTCTCCGTTAGCTACGAGGTCGAGCTGAGCGTAAGCCTCTGCCTGATTGAGAAGCACTTCACCATAGCGGAGCACGAGGTCGGGAGTCCAGCTCTTATCTTCAGATTCAACGAATTTCATATTATCTTCCTGGAGGAATTTACGGAAGAAATAGCCGGTACAGGTTTTGCCGCCTGTTGAACCTGACTTAGCAAATTCCTTGAATCCATCAGCACCACCTTCGTAGGCTTCAATCTTGCGACCGCGCCAGTCAGCACCATTATATAAGATAGTGGCCTGGAAGCGTGGCTCGCGGTCAGTGAAGGGATCAGCATGACCGTTAGACCAGTTAGACCAGCTGAATTGCGTGCCGTCGCTCCATTCGTAGAGGTCAGCGAGTTCGGCTGTAGGCTGATGTTCGGCATAAGCGCCACCATTATTGATAACAGCGTCACCGGCAGGGCTTACAGAGCTATCCCAAAGATGGTAGAGGTTGGCATTGCCTTTGAGATACTCGATTGCGAAAAGCACCTCGGGTGAGTTGATGGCATCAGCTGAGAATACATGAGCGAAATCTGAATCAAGCTGCACACCGGTAAATGAACCACACTTTTCGGCGGCGGTTGCAGCGAGTTGCCAATTCTTGGCGAAGAGGGCGATGCGCGACATCAGACCGTAGGCAACTTTCTTTGTTGCACGACCACGAAGCCAGGTTGAAGAGTTGGCATCGGGGAGATTATCAGCTGCAAACTGAAGTTCATCAAGGATAAACTTGTATGTTTCAGCTTCTGACGCGCGAGCCATAGCGATATCAGATTCAATAGCACCGTCGCTCACACCATTAGCGCCTGAAGTCTCTGTGCGAAGGATTACACCACCGTAGACGCGAGCAAGCATGAAGAACGAATATGCACGGCACATACGGATTTCCGCCTCACGGAGTCGAACTGCCTCCTCACCGAACTTGGCACCGAAGTTACGAAGATCGCGGAGACATACGTTAGCGGTGCGGATACGGCTGTACTGACTGTTCCAACATTCAAATACACCGGCACCGTTTTCGCCAGAGGTAAGACCCTGAAGCAGGAATGAGTTATAGGGATGACCGTACTGATCCCAAGATGACGATTTGGTAAGGTCAGAGAAACTATCCCAAAAACGATTACGACAGCCTTTGAGCTGAGTGTCATCGGTAAAAATCTTATATGAAGCGGTGATATAGCCATCGGCCGCATCAAGTGTGCTCCAGATTGCAGCGTCGGAGAGAACATCGGTACGATTGACGTCAAGAGTGTCCTCGCACGAAGTGACAGCCATACCGGCGATTGTCAGAGCAGCAAATTTGAAAATATTTTTTATTGTCATGATTTCAAAAGATTAGAATGCAACATTAAGACCAAATGTGTAAGTCGCTGACTGAGGATAGAAACCATTAGACACTGAGGGCGACTCGGGGTCGACATACTTGAAGTGGCTAAAGGTAAGAATATTTGAACCTGCGACATAAACATTGAGTGTCGAGAACGGAGTCTTCTTGAGGATGTGTGACGGCACGTTGTAGCCGAGCTGGATGTTCTTCAGACGGAGATATTCGCCGTTGACAACCCACCAGTCAGACACCCAAGCGTTGTTGAAACGCGGCACTGTTGAAAGACGGGGATATTTAGCATTAGTATTTTCAGGAGTCCACGCACCTTCGATAAGATATTTGGGCGAGTTACCTGTACCAAACGAGCTGGTGTAGACGGTCGAAGCGGTCACGCCAGTATCATATACACCCTGGAGCTGGTAATCGCAGTGAGAAACGCCTTGCCAGAGAGTTGTCAGGTAGAAGTTCTTGTAGTTAAGGTCAATATTGAACGAGAAGTTGATTTCGGGAATCTGACCGTAACCAATCTTCACATAGTCATGTTCAGAAGATATGATACCGTCGCCGTTTACGTCAAGATACTTGATGTCACCGGGGAGTGTCACACCAGAGGGAGCGATGGGGTAGTTGTCGATTTCTTCCTGAGTCTGGAAGAGGCCGAGGGTCTTGAAGCCGTAACGAGCGCCGACCGACTCACCGAGGACACCACGATAGTTAGGATGGTTATCTGAAATTTTACGTTTCAGGATTTTATTGCGCGCGAATGAGAATGAGCCACGCACATGGTAGCTGAAGTCACGAGTGACGTTGAGCTGGTGATTAAGAGTGATTTCGAAACCACGGTTGTCAACAGCACCTGAGTTAGCTTTAGATGGATAATAACCGCCGAGCGAACCGGGATATACACCGCTGGAAGCCTCGAGAATGTCGGTTGTCTTCTTATAGAACGCATCAATTTCACCAGTGAGCACATGGTGGAAGATATCAAAATCGAGACCTACGTTATAAGTCTTGGTATGAGCCCAAGTCAAAGTGCGGAAAGCGTAAACGGGGTCAGCATAGTACTGAGCATAAGCCGATCCTCCGAGAACGTAACTGTTGGTAGCCTTAGAGAATGTGTTGTTATAAAGGAAGGCGGTAACGTTGTCAGAACCTTGTTCACCGAAGCTGGCACGGAGTTTGAGGAATTCGAGCCAGTTGACATCCTTGAGGAAGTTCTCACGCGAGAGGACCCAACCTGCAGACACTGATGGGAAAGTACCCCAACGGTTCTCAGGAGCGAAGACGTAAGAACCGTCACGACGGACAGCAACTTCTAAGAGATACTTGTCATCGAAATCATAGTTAAGACGGAATGCGTAAGAATGCATACCTTTGTTCTGGAAATTACCCTGAGGCTCAGCTACGCCGTCCTTACGGTTTGGAGCGAGGGTGATGTCAACAGGATAGTCGCTGATGAAGCCTTTACCCTGAGCATAAAGCATGTCGTTGTAGAGTTTCTGCTTCTCGATGAAAGCAAGGAAACCTATAGTATTTTTGCCAAATTTGCGGTTGTAAGAAATTGACGGACGGAACTGCCACATCCAGTTGTTAGTGCTAATACGGCTAAGAGTCTTGTCCATACCGATGCCATAAGAGGTCTCTTCTTTAGGAGCAGCGGCGGGATCAGAGTTGCTGAATGCAAGCACCTTGTAGCCCTGAGTGAATTCACGGGACTCATTATGGTTATAGTCATAAGCGAAGAACGCTGAAACTTTCAAGCCTTTGAGATATGTCCAGAGGTCTGAGAAATCATACTCGAGACGGAAGGTAGAGTTGAAAATCCATTTGTCGAGCTTGTAGTAACCAGGTTTCTCGAGAGCGGCAACAGGATTGACGTTGATAGCATCGCCGTCTTTCCATGCGAGAGTGTAACCGTTCCATTCCTTCTTGATAACAGGAGCAGTATTGGCCGCCTGACGGACGGGGTTGATTTCCATCTGCTTGCTGAAAGTGTTGCTTGCAGGAGCGTCTTGATGAGTCTTTGTGCCGCCCATGTTGACAGCGAATGTAAGATTCTTGGCAACTTTTATGTCGAGGTTGGCACGTGCATTGATACGGTTGAAATCGGTTTTCTTTATGGTACCCTGCTGGTCCATGTAACCGATAGAGGTGTAATAGTTGACGCGATCGGTCGAACCGGCGGCTGAAACGTTGTGCTGCTGCATAAAGCCAGTACGGAAGATTTCATCAAACCAATCGGTTTCTCCCCAGGGGCTGTCAGGATCATTTTCAAAAACTTTCTGCTGGATGTCGGCGGTGAATACCGGTGCGAAACCGTCCATCATGAGAGCCTTATTCTTATAATACATGAATTCCGAAGCGTTGAGGAATTCTGGGAAAGCAGTGTTGCGGATAGCAGAAACCGAACCGGCATAGCTAATCTGGGGTGCGCCCTGACCCTTCTTAGTAGTAATGAGGATTACACCGTTTGCACCACGGATACCGTAGATTGATGCGGCTGCGTCCTTGAGGACTGATACTGACTCTACATCATTAGGGTTTACGAGGTTCATGTCGCGCTCGACACCGTCGACGAGTACGAGAGGAGCGGCGCCTTCAAAACCACTGATACCGCGGATATATAACGCAGCGCCGTCGGCACCAGGCTGGCCTGTCTGCTGGAGCGAAGTCATACCGCTGACCTTACCGGTGAGGAGGTTTGACATATTCTGCATAGGCGCTTTAAGAAGTTCTTTTGCACCAACGGCAGAGACAGAACCAGTCAAAGAGCCTTTTTTCTGAACGCCGTAACCAACCACGACCATTTCGTCGAGCATTTCGTTGTCAGTGACGAGAGTCACTGTAACATTGTTACGTCCATTAAGAGCCACTTCCTGAGTTTTGTAACCTATATAGGAAACTCGCAGAATGGCCTGCGTGTTAGGTACATTGATGACGAATGCACCGTCAATGTCTGTGATTGCCGCTACTTTCGGATCGCTTTTGAGAACGACCGACGCAGAAATCAGTGGTTCGCCCTCTTCGTCGAGGACTGTTCCTGTCACTCTGGTCTGAGCGGAGGCCCAAGAGACCGAGAAACAGCAGAACATCAAGGCTATAAGCCTTAAGATTGCATAACCTGCTTTCTTCATTGGATTATTAAGGATTTAAAGGTAAATAAAAGAGTTTTCAGTTGTTAAGGTTTTATTTTTCAGCGGCTGCCGCAGTCTGATATTCGTCGATGCCCTGCTTGATCTGCGCCCAC
>CAMWQZ010000015.1 GCA_947176515.1 uncultured Bacteroidales bacterium
CCGCTGTTGTATCAGTTAAGGTTATGGAGCCTCAGTTTGAAGGCCAGACCAAAACCAAACTCGGCAACTCGGAGGTAATCGGCGCCGTGCAGACAGCTGTCAGCGAGGCTCTCCGCAATTATCTCGAAGAAAATCCCCGTCAGGCTCGCACGATTGTCGACAAAGTGATACTCGCCGCCCAGGCCCGTCACGCCGCAAACAACGCTCGCAAACAAGTGCAGCGCAAGTCTCCGCTTTCAGGCGGCGGTCTCCCCGGCAAACTCGCCGACTGCTCTTCGCGCACGGCTGAGAACTGCGAAATCTTCATTGTCGAAGGTGACTCGGCAGGCGGAACTGCAAAGCAAGGCCGTGACCGTACATTCCAGGCCATCCTGCCGCTTAGAGGTAAAATCCTCAACGTCGAAAAGGCGATGGAGCACAAAATCCTCGACAACGAAGAAATCTCGAACCTCTTCCGCGCCCTCCGCGTGACTATCGGCACAGAGGAAGACCCCAAGGAAGCCAACCTCAGCAAGCTCGCCTATCATAAGATTATAATCATGACCGATGCCGATGTCGACGGTGCTCACATCGCGACACTCCTTATGACCTTCTTCTTCCGCCGTATGCGCCCGATTATCGAGAACGGCTATCTCTATCTCGCCACTCCGCCGCTCTACAAATGCAAGCGCGGCAAGGCCGAGGAATATTGCTGGACCGACCAACAAGTGCAGCGCTTCATCGACGAACACGGCAAGGCTACGACCGTGCAGCGTTACAAAGGACTTGGTGAGATGAGCGCAGCCGAGCTCCGAGACACCACAATGTCGCCCGAAGGCCGCATGCTCAAACAGGTCAACATCAGTGACGCAGCCGAGGCTGACCGCATATTCTCGATGTTGATGGGCGAAGACGTTGGTCCGCGCCGCGACTTCATCGAGGCCAACGCAAGCTACGCTAATATCGACGCATAAAGCAACACGACATGAAATATGTAACGGTCCGCAACAAAATCAACGTGCGGGCCGTTATTTTATATATACATAACTAATAATAACATTGTCGACCGACCATCAGTCAGTCGCAACATTCATCATAACGACCAAAACTATGGCAAAATCAAGTAAAAAAGATAGTAATGCAAAGCGGTTGAAAGAGGCCGTCGAAACATATGTAAGCTGTCAGGAAGGCGGTACTTTTAATTATAAACAGGTTTCTGCCGCCGTCGGCGCGGTGACTCCAGCTCAGCAGAGAGCCGTGGCACTCAAGCTTGCCGAACTTGCTTTTGACGGAGTCTTGGTCGAAGTCGCACCCGGCAAGTACAAGACCCCGAAACGCTCGGTAGTCACTACCGGCGTGTTTGTCCGCCGCTCTAACGGCAAAAACAGCGTCCTTCTTGACGATGACAACGAACCGGTTTTCGTTGCCGAGCGCAATTCTATGCATGCGCTCAACGGTGACCGCGTGTCAGTGAGCATCGCAGCCAACGTCCCCGGCAAAGAGCCTGAAGCCGAAGTGCTCGAAATCATCGAGAAGAAAGACCAGACTTTCATCGGCACACTACGCGTCGACCGTCACTATGCATATCTGCTTACCGACTCTAAATTCCTTGCCACAGACATTCTTATTCCCAAAGCAAAACTTAAAGGTGGCGTTACCGGCGACAAGGCTGTCGTAAAAATCATTGACTGGCCCGACGACGCTAAAAATCCAGTTGGCGAAGTCATCGACATACTTGGCAAAACCGGCGAGAATAACGCCGAAATGCACTCTATCCTCGCTGAGTTTGGCCTACCATACCGCTACCCCGAGGCAGTTGAGAAGGCCGCAGCCAAGATTGACGCCGGCATCACTGACGAAGTCGTTGCTGAGCGTGAGGACATGCGCGGCATAACCACCTTCACCATCGACCCCAAGGATGCAAAAGACTTTGACGATGCGCTCTCAATCAGAAAACTCCCTAACGGACACTATGAAGTAGGAGTGCATATTGCCGACGTTACCCACTACGTAAAACCCGACACTATCATCGACCGCGAGGCTCAGGACCGCGCTACGTCGGTGTATCTCGTTGACCGCGTCGTGCCGATGCTGCCCGAGCATCTCAGCAACGGCATCTGCTCGCTGCGTCCTGACGAGGACAAACTAACGTTCTCTGTGATTTTCGAAATGGACGAGAATGCCAAGGTCATCAAGTCGCGCATCGCCCGTACAGTGACGCGAAGCGTGCGCCGCTTCACTTATGAGGAGGCCCAGGAGGTAATCGAAACCGGCAAGGGCGACTTTGCAGAAGAAATTCTTACGCTTGACACTTTAGCAAAACAACTTCGCGAGCGCCGCTATGAGAACGGCTCGGTAGAGTTTGACCGCGCGGAGGTGAGATTTGATATTGATGAAAACGGCCATCCGACAGGCGTATATTTCAAAGAGTCGAAAGACGCCAACAAGCTTATCGAAGAGTTTATGCTGCTTGCCAACAAAACCGTGGCAACTGTTATCGGCATGACCGGCGACAAGCGCAAAAAGCCAAAGGCATTTGTATATCGCGTTCATGATATGCCCGACCAGGAAAAGCTGGTCAACCTCACCGCGCTCGCTAAAAACTTCGGTTTCAAAATCAAGCCGACCGGCTCACCTAAAGAAGTCAATAAGTCAATCAACAAGATGCTCGCCGGCGTCAAGGGCCGTGGAGAAGAAAACTTCCTGTCGACACTCGCAATCCGCTCAATGGCAAAGGCTGTCTACACCACCGAGAACATCGGTCACTACGGCTTAGGCTTTGACTATTACACTCACTTTACGTCGCCGATCCGCCGCTATCCTGACATGATGGTTCACCGTCTGCTCGACCGTTATCTCAATGGTGGCCGCAGCGTCAATGTTGAGAAACTTGAAGAAGAGTGCAAGCACTCATCAAATATGGAACAGCTCGCCGCCAACGCTGAGCGCGCATCAATCAAATTCAAACAGGTCGAATTCATGGGTGACCACCTCGGCGAGGTCTACGACGGTGTAATCTCAGGCGTCACCGAATGGGGACTGTATGTCGAGTTGGACGAAAACAAGTGTGAAGGCCTCGTGCCCGTCCGCGACCTTGCAGATGACTATTACGACTACGACGAAAAAAATTATTGCCTCGTCGGCCGTCGCAATGGCAACCGCTACCGCCTTGGCGACAAAGTTAAGGTACAGGTCGCGCGCGCTAACCTCGATAAAAAGCAGCTCGACTTCGTGCTTGTCGACGAGAAAAATCCACCTCGCTCGCTCGATAACCTCGCGGCTCCAGCGATTTCTGAAGTGATGCGCTCATCTGGCAAAGCGAACAAGTCGAAACACCAGTCGCGCAGCAAGTCAGGCAAATCGACTAAAAAAGGCAAATCGTCACGCCGCAAATAAATCCAGGCGATGAAAGCAACCATAGAGATTGAGGGTCTGCGTGTGTGGGCTCGCCACGGTGTGTTCAGCCAAGAGCGCACCGTCGGCAATCTTTTTGAAGTGTCGCTGTCGCTCGTCTATCCGCCGGCACTGAAAGCCGTGAAGACAGACTGCGTAGACGATACGCTCAATTATGCTCAGGCGGTTGAGATTGTGAAATGCGTGATGTCAGAGCCCTCGGCTCTCTTAGAGCATGTGGCAGGGCGCATCCACGCAGCCCTGACCGCAGCATACCCCGAAATAGAATCAGGCCGCATCAAGGTAACCAAACTCGCACCCCCCGTCTCTGCCGAACTCACCGCCGCCCACTTCACCCTCGAATTTTAAACCAAATTTTCCAAAATGTAGACAACTGATGATTTCATGATACATAGCTTTTAGGAGAAAAACCACAAATGTTTACTCTTAGTTATCAATCAAACATTTATGTTAATCACTAATAATTGAACGGTCATGCATATAAGTGTAATACCACTTCATGACAGCAAAAAAAGCGCAATAAGTTGCGTTCAGCACATTACGATTATAATATGCTCCATAATAGCTATCAGAATGTTTAGTGATAAAATGACTATTATGATTGGTCATATCGCCCAGGAATTTTATTAAATATTTTGTTTCTTGGTTACAAATATCAAACGATACATAAGGATTATTGAAATCGGGTTTAGGCTTGCCGTCACGGTCTTTTACAATAGCGCCATTTGCATCTTTAAGATAGTAACATGATTCACAAAGATAACGTATACGCTGATTAAACGAATTTTTACTATCGGCATTAATCTTAATTATACCGATGTCATTAAGTTTTTGAAGCATATTTTCTAAAACCTTTCTCATACGGTTGTATGGGTCATAGAAAAGCGATGATTCAGAAAATCCCTTAACGATTTCATCCATAACAGCCTTTTGCTCAGAGTCAAGGAAGCCTTCGTTGAATAAGTTATGACACTCTTCATGCCCGACGTAAAAATGGTATGATGAATCAAAATCCGAAAGCATCTTGGTGATAAGATTTCTCACCAGTTCTCCTTTGTCAAAGGCTCTCCCGGATTCTACAATATGTCGTATAGTCATTTCAAACTTTCCCAAATCGGTATTTGCGGAATACACATACATCGGCACAGGTTTAATCTGATTGACTAATTCTATAGCATCGGCCACGACGTAGTCGCTTGCTTCTTTTCCTGCAGAATTGGCCATGCCACGCAAATCAAATACTACGCCTTGGTACAGATTGGGATTTCTTTTAAATTCCTCAGCGAATTCTTCGTAAGTGGGCACTCCTTTGACACCGATGCCACTTTCCTCAACTTTATGAACATCTCTTAAGAAACCACTTGCAGCTCTACGATAATTCTCATTGATATCGTTATTATCCTTGGGGATTGGGATAAAGTAATCATCAAGCCATAAAACGTTGTATATCATCATAACTATTTCTTGATAAAAAGTTTGTATACCACCAATCCATTCTCAGAAAGGAATTGGGCATCTCCACCGATTTCCTTCATGGCATTCCTAATGGAAAACATACCTTTCCCCTCATTGCCGGATTTTCCGCTCGTGTAGCCGTAATCGAAAATTTGTTTAGAATCGCCCTTGAATTGGGTGCCATTGTTCTGAATAGACACCACAAGGAAATCTTTTTCCTCTGCATCCACGGAAACAACAACTTTCTTCTCGGTAATCAGTTTTTTCTTTTGTTCTGTTGCGCTAAAAGCGTGACGCTCAATATTTGACCGAATATTAAGAAGAACCTCATTTAAGAACTTATCCCCGTCAATATTAACGTAGTATTGAGACATAAGGAACTCATTGACATACGATACAATTGCTACAGGAGTTTTGTCAAGACCCTTTTGAATAATTTCGAGCAGATTCACTTTGGTGCAAGTGATATTTCCACTATTCACATCATGTTCAAGAGATTGGAGCGCAATACAGATTGATAGGTAGTCATTACGGCTGTCTTGAATGAGATTATAGGTGTCGTTATTCGCCAGTGGTTGCTTAAAATATTGCGTATTATTATAACAAGTGTCGTAAAAGGGGATGATGACGTTCTTGATCTTGGGGATAATATCATCAAGCGTTTTTTTGATATTACCTCTAAGAGATGCCAACTTCTTTTCCTCAGAGTCTTCTTCCGAATCATACCATTTCCTCGAAAAGAAACTCATTATTGAAGTAGCAGTCTTGTGCACTTCGTTTATATTTACCCTATGTTCAAGAATAAATTCTTTTGTTACCTGCCCATCGTTGAGTATCGAATCAATCGGGTCCAGCACCGCCAAACGGAGCCGCATCTTAACATTGTGTTTGTTTGCGCCAATGTCCTTTATAAGTTCTGCTGATGTCATAGAATTGTGGTATTACAAGTTTGCAGATTCTCTTGAAAGCTTACCTAATGTTTTAGCCTTATCAACGATATCAAAGAGGAGCTCCTGATTATACGCAGAACAATTATAATCACGCGTATTTTCAGTAATATTGCTATTGTCTATAAACTTCTGAAGCGGGGTTATCAGGCGCTTGGTCTCCGTAGAAATCTGTTTTACACGCTGACGAGCCTTCTCTAATTTATAGACTTCTTTATCTATTTTCTTACATTCAGCCTCTAACGCTTCGATGGTTTTCTTGTTTTTCGAGCCTTTAGTAAGAGAGACACCAAGAAAGGAAATTGCACTCACACCAGCTATGCCCCACCCAATAGGGCCCAAGAGACTAATCAATGCAGTCCCACCGGCAATACCCGATCCTCCAGCTGCAAGAGTTCCACCTCCTAACCATGCAAGTGCCGCATTAGTGGCAGCAGCCCCACCAAGCGCAGAAATAGCAGTACCAGTGCTTGCAGTACCAAAGGTGGTGGCAACTGCAATTGCAGCCGTAGACCCCCCAACAGCGACGGCTCCACCAACAGTAGCAGTTCCTAACAATACTCCGTTTTGAGTCTCTATATTGTATTCTCTTCGGATAGATTTGTCCTTATCTACGGCAGTTTTAATAACAGAAACCAAGGACATTGCAGTGGTAATCCCATTAATAATTGAATTGGGACAATGGGCAAGATTTTTAACGTAGGCATTCAGACCGCTTATCAATTGATAGGATCTTTCGCGAAGATTAAAAAGGGCAACGGCATCGTTAGTCGCAGATTCTACTAAATTAAGAAAGGCTTCTCTCTTTTTTTCGTATGTCGCAGCGACTTGTTTTAAATCCTCTCCGTGATTGAGTGGATTGATTATTTTTGAAAATATACTCATGGTGCAAATCTACTAAATTTTGTGGATATAGGCAATTTTGAGCCTATCTTGAATGTCTTGGCTGATTTATAATTTAAAGAAGCCTAACTCATTACGGATTTTTTCCACACTAACCACATCAATGTCTTTAGGTTGATTACGGATAATAGTCATCAGTTCACTGGTTGAGATTGTTTGAATCAACTTCAAAGAATCTTGATTTCTCAGAAAGATGTTGAAGCTATTATCGAGTTCATCGAAAATAATTTCAACCCGACCTTTGAACTTGTTTCCCTCTAATTTGAAACTGATACCATGTTCTATATTACAAAGTGTAGTGGCATCAATTCTCCATGATGCAGTAGCTTCGTGGCCGCTAAGGATTAATTGCCAAATATTTAATTAATTGTGGTCTTGGATCATAATGTAAATAAGCTTAAAAATTTAACAAACTCTTATACGGGATTGACGGTAACGACACGACTTACTCCAGCGGTCAACCTCGTAGGCCCGTTCGCAAAGTTGAGGATGCGACTGAAATGCCACTTGGCAGTTCTGCTGTATTTTGCCCCACAACGAGCCTTCGATAATGTCGTGATATTCGTAAGCTTGATTGAGCAATTCCTTGCCGTTTGGCTTAAAAGATTTCATGCCAGAAGCTAATTTGGCAAGAACTTTTTGATATGCCTGTGCGCCAACAATTGAAGTCGCACAACGATCTGCACTCAACTCGCTTCGACGGCTCCAGTATTGAAGAGCAAGAACAAGGGGGCCAAAAAGCATATACGGAATACCCTTAAATGAGTCGGCAAGTTCAACGAGTGAATAAAGCAACGTATTGTAGAACGTGTGGTGGCAAACGATGTGTCCACACTCATGTGCCAATACACCTTTCAGCTCATCTGGAGATAGAGTCTCGACCGCGCCGCTTGAAATAGCAATGAATGTACGGGTCTCGCCATAGGTATATGCATTGATGTAAGGGTCGTTATAAACATACAATTCCGGTTCATCAATGCCAAGCGCTGTTACTGTCTCCTTGAATACTCGGTAAAGTGCGGGAAAGTTATCTTCGTAGACCTTCACATGATTGGCAAGATTTTGTCCGCGATAGAGACTTTCCCCACCATACTCCATATACTTGCGTACAAGATAATTGAATCCCGGAATTTTTTTAAGCGCAAGTATTGCTTTAGCATCTGCTGGATGCATAAACCGGTTGTTCGGTATTCTCATACGCATTGGGCAGTAAGAAAGTGAGAATTGTGTTTCAGGCGCATACAAGCGACTTGAATTACGGCAGGAACGGTAACGCGATATGCCGGCGAGGCGATGTCAAAAGCCAACCATCCGGCGGTTAATGCCCAACCGATGGGTCCGGCAAGTGCCGCGGCAGCGCGTCCCAGGACTCCTGCTGTAGCAAGATATACACCACGACCAATGAGGATACGGGAGATATTAGAGCCGATATAATAGATTACAGGAGCAAGAACTTTTCCGCCACCTCTGCGAAGTGCAACAAGGATCGCAGCGGCTACAATTTGTTTATTGTAACTCTGCGGCTTGATACCAATTTCAACAGATAGTTCGTGGAGCAGATCAATATCCATACTACCGATGGTTTCCTCGCAGTATTTTGTAAGGAGAGCAATTTCGATTTCCTCTACTGTTGAGCACGAGGGTATTCTAACCTTCATCTTCTTGCATACATCGCGCAGGATGCTTTCATAGCTTGCGCCAACGCCGCCACGGAATATATTGGCAAAGGTGTTACCTCCAAAACGTTGCAGTTCAGCCGCAATCTCTTGCCACATACCTTTCATATTATCGGGATAGCAACGAAGATATACATCGTTGTCAGTAAGCTGTTCGCTTAGGCGAACCTCCCCTTTATTATCGTGAGTAAGCGTGTCGCAGAGTGTTTTCAGCTCATCGTTAGAGCAGTACTGAAGGAATGATAGGTTGGAATCAACAATCATAGTTAAAGATATTAAAGTTAGACAATTGATGAAAGCGCTATTTCTGTGGAGAGCGCAGTTACTCCAGCCTTGACGGTAAATTTGAGTTGATGGCGACGAGAGATGCAAGGCGTGAATAGCAAATTCCCAGACTCATCGCAGTAGTGGCGTTTGATGTAATCGTTCTGTAAGCGATTATAACTTTCTGAGAATATCTTAGCCATACGTTTGACAGCGAAAAATGGCGAACAGATAATCATGCGCAAATAGTTTTGACTGAACAAATCAATTTCTTGGTGCCAATTGAGGCTCCCATACCTCCGGCAATACCTCCGATAATGCCTCCGATAGCTGTACCAACACCGGGACAAATCAGACTCCCGATAGCTGCCCCTGCTGAAGCTCCAGCCCAACCACCTCCGACACTAGTGACATTGCAAGCTGTGTTTTCGCAAAATTCGGCACCACTAATTTTACCGCGACAAAGTTTGACAGCGTCAGGTATCGTTGTAGCTACAGCCATTGCTCCGCTGACTATTACATTAGTTCGAGCAGCCTTGGTCAAAACATTTGCTGCAGCTGCTCCTGTTATGCTTTTACCCGCAACTGCCGAAGCCGTCTTTGTGATGACAGATTTACCTAATTCTGTCTTCATTGCGGCTTGCATCATCGGACGAACTGCGTGAGTCGCCGCAGCCGCACAACTTCTCCCTGCTGCCGTGCGAAGGAATTGCTGGGCCACCACACCACCGAGCATTGCAACGCCTGCTGACTTTACACCTGACACAGCAGCTTTTTTAAGAGCATCTCCAGTTGATTCACCATTGCATTTGGCTATGATGAAAGTGATGCCGGCAGAGATTCCACAAGCGAATGCGCAAGCAGCCGCCTGAACGCGCATATCGAACTTAATCGAGTCGAGATTCCCGGCTTTAGCCATATTCTTTGCCTGTACATAGGTATAACGACCTTTGACAACAATATCGGTAGCCTGATTTGGGTCGCTTATTCCGGGAACCTTTCCATCGCTGATGGCTTGGCGCATACGTTGTACAATTTCAGAGTATTGGTCTGAGGGGACTTCAAACTTCTGCCCGGCATATCGGAACTGACCTGTAGTGGAGTCAAATCCAGACGAGAAAGTGCGAGTAGCCGTCCGATAGCATTTCGTTTGTATGGGTTGCCCGTTAACAATGCGGTCAGCACCGTTCACTTCATTGCTTCTACCGCATTGATCTACTACACGTCCACACTGACGGTCATGGATGGCGTGAGCATCTTCCATGGCAAAACCATGACCGCCTTTAGTGTGGTACTTGAGCCATTGAGTCTTAGACTCAATCTGATTGGTTGAGGCCATAGATGAGATGCCAGAGGTTGCGCGAGTTGAGTTCTCTTCCATAGTAACTGGGATTAGGAGATTAAACAAAATAGAGAATTAGTGTTTGTGACCGACATGATAGTTGCCGCAGGTGCGACATTTATATGGACGCATGATGGTCTTATGGAGAATAGCATCTTTCACTACCTGAAAGTTAGCACGTTGCGATGACTTATATCCGACTTTTGGATTATCGAATTTGTTAAAGTGAGCGCGAGGACAATCCATACCGACGGAAGGATTATTGAATACAACGTATGCGGCTGTTGCTGCAGCAACGGTAACTACAGTCCCCACTACCACCTTACCAGTGGTTACGATTACTTTAGTAGCCTTCGGGTGCTTCTCTTTGAAGTTAGAGAAGAAACCTTTCTTCGTTTTATCGGAGGTGTTTGCGGATTTTTCCATAATTTTTTTTAAGTTTCACACTGCAAAGTTAGAT
>CAMWQZ010000016.1 GCA_947176515.1 uncultured Bacteroidales bacterium
CTATGGATGAACGTCTTGCGGACTTTGCGCGGCGTGCGGCCTACATGACCGTAAGAGGCTGTCTCGCGATAGATAGGTTTACGCAGACCGAGGCGGCGCTCTATAGAGTTGGGGCGCAAATCGAAAATCGAACCGACGAGGTTTGAAATCTCGGCATCAGTGAGGTTGACATTAGCTGAGCCAAAGGTGTTTACAAATAGGCTGACAGGCTCGGCAACGCCAATGGCATAAGCAATCTGGACTAAGGCACGGTCGGCAACGCCAGCGGCAACAAGATTTTTAGCTATGTGACGGGCGGCATAGGCAGCCGAGCGGTCGACCTTGGAGGGGTCTTTGCCAGAGAAGGCACCGCCGCCGTGAGCGCCATGTCCGCCGTATGTGTCAACGATAATCTTGCGTCCGGTAAGGCCTGTGTCGCCATGGGGGCCACCAATAACGAATTTGCCTGTCGGATTAACGTGGATTATGAAATCGTCGCCAAAAATCGCCTGGACGTCTGGGGGCAACTGAGCTTTGACGCGAGGGATGAGGATGTTGATGACATCCTCGCGGATTTTATCGAGCATCTTTCGGTCAGCTTCATCTTGAGTCATCTTGCCATCGGGAATGACGAACTCGTCGTGCTGAGTCGACACGACTATGGTGTGGACGCGGACGGGACGATTGTTTTCGTCATATTCGACTGTCACCTGGCTTTTTGAGTCGGGGCGCAGATAGGTCATCACCTTGCCTTCGCGGCGGATGGCAGCGAGTTCCTTGACGAGGGCGTGGCTAAGGGCGAGGGTGAGGGGAATATAAAGAGGTGTTTCGTTTGTAGCGTAGCCGAACATCATGCCCTGGTCGCCAGCGCCTTGCTCTTTCTTTTTCGCACGGTCGACGCCACGGTTGATGTCGGGACTCTGCTCATGGACGGCAGAAAGGACACCGCATGACTCGCTATCGAATTTGAGTTCGCTTTTGTTATAGCCGATGTTGCGGATTACGTCGCGCGCCAGCCCTTGAAGGTCGACGTAAGCCTCGCTGCTGACTTCACCGGCGATAACGACCTGACCGGTTGTGACAAGGGTTTCGCATGCAACTTTTGACTGAGGGTCGCGAGCAAGAAACTCGTCGAGGACTGCGTCGGAAATCTGGTCGGCGACTTTGTCGGGATGACCTTCGGAAACTGATTCAGATGTGAAGAGATAGTTCATATGCCTGAGATTTTAACTGTTATACAATAAAAAGTGGGACGCAATGTTAAGCTTGCGTCCCACTCAGTATGGTCGATGATAAAATCTTAAAGCTTGGTGCGCTCAACGCGCCCCGGCGAACAGCCAGATCGATTTTAGCATTTTTTCAAGTGGTTGCAAGCAGGCAAATCTGTCCACTAATTGTCATTTTGACGTTGCAAAGTTAGCAAATCTTTGCGAAAGGCAAAACTATCTGTAGCGAAATTTTCAGTTAAAGGCGAAGTTGGAGCCTGTAACGATAGCCTGGTATGCGTATAGGCCAGATTCAGAGAGTTCGACGATGATTTCAGAGCCGTCGGGAGTCGGCAGGCTGACGTGGGTGTCATCAACAAAGGTGAAGAGTTTATGAGTTTCGCCAGTGGGGAGTGAGAAGTTCCAGCTGTTATCAGCCTTATTGTAGTCGAAACGGACTACGCTACCGTCGTTGAGGCTCTTGATGGTGTAGCCCTTTTTATCAGATTTAACAAGGTATTTGCCGTCATTGCCTTCAATAATCTTTTTACCAGACGCTACGGGATTCTCGCCGCTCCAGAACTCGATGCTGTTAAGGACGAGGCCATCGGCTATAGCTGACACTTCGTACACGGGGAAAATCCAGAAAACGAAGAACACCAGTTCGTTGACAAATTTGTCGCCAATCTGTTTGTTCCAACTCAACAGTTTATTAGTGAGTGAAAAACTACCGATGCAAGATGGCAAAGTCAATGATGCGCAAAGAGTGCAGATAAGTGCAACAGTCAGATAAGTTTTTTTCATTGCTATTAAAAGTATAATGTGATGGGAATTTCGGGTGGAGGCGGATGGCTTACTTGTCGATTTCGCGGACAGCGTTGTCATAGAACTCCATGATGCGCTTAACGTAGGCAGATGTCTCTGAGCCACGGGCATAGCCGTACTTGACAACCGGGTCGTTGTAGTACTGAGGGTTCATCTTCATCAGCAGGGCTTTTTCGACGTTGTCATCCCATTTCTGGGGGTCGAGGCCATGTTTCTTAGCGAGGGCGATAGCGTCGTAGACATGCGCGATGCCGCAATTGTAGGCTGCAATGATGAATTTACGGCGCTCTTTGTCGTTAGGCACGAGGTCCATGAGATAGCGGTTGAGGTCAGCAATGAGCCTGGTGGCGACTTTCACGCTGACATCAGGGTCGTTGAGCGAGCCGACGCTCGCGCCATAGCCGCGGCCAGTGCGCGGCATCACTTGCATCAGGCCGCGAGCGCCCACCCAAGAACGAGCCTTGGGGTTAAAGAGGCTTTCGGCATAGGCTTGGGCGGCAAGCAGACGCCAATCCCAATCGATAGCGTCGGAATAGCGCTTGAAGAGATTATCGTACTTGGATATGTACCCCTTTGAGAAATCAAATGTGCCATAAGGTTCGGCCTTGCTCATCTCGAAGTAACGCTTAAGCAGGTCGGCGTTTTGGTCAGACTGCTGCTCGGTGGCGAACCATTGGTCGACCTGGTCAGCGAGAGTCTTGTCGCGTGGAGCGACAGCCCATGATGCACGTTGGGGGGTGCTAAGCTCCACTGTGATGTCAAGGTCATGGAAATAAGTCTCGTTGAGGCGCGCGATGTCGCTGTCAACGACAGTAAAAGGAATTTCGCCTTGTGACACGAGAGCAATCAGGTCCTCGGCCGTGGCCGAGTCGGGGCTGACAGGATGGATGTTGATTTCAGCTGCAAGTTCTTCGCAAAGATTGTTGAGACGGCGGAGATATTTCGAGTCGTCGATGACATAAACGTCTTTACCGACAAGCCCGGTCACGTCTGCCACACCCGGCTCGCCTTTGACCTTAGGCTGGACGAGAACCTGGGTGGAGTAGTTTTCTGGTCCGCAGTGGAGCACAAGGTCGCGATAATGGGCCGTAATAGGCACATTGTAAGCGAGCAGCTGGCTTTTGCCGTCGCGAAGCATATCGACAGCCGCTGTCAGAGAAGGAGCGATGTCGAGTTTGAGAGCTTTATGACTGTAAGCCGCAAACTCTTTGAGCAGCGTGTAGTCGTAGCCCATTGGCTCGCCCTTATATATAAAATATGAAGTCGGGCCATAAAGGGTCACGGCATAGAGGGTATCGGTCAGTATTTCACCCGTCGAGTCGTTATCAGCGACAATCATCGACGGCATAGTGCCAGATGACTGCGTTGTGGCGGCGCGCTTACACCCACCGGGGACGATAGCAACTGCGGTGGCTATGAGCCATAAGAGGCGACGGGTAATATGTGACCAATAACTTTTCAATATTCAAAAGTGCCTTTGTCAGATATGATGGTGAGATGCTTGTGGTCATCAGCTTCGACACGGCCGACAATCTGCGCCTCGATGCCAAACGAACGGGCGATGTCAATCACGCGCTGAGCGTGGTCGGAGGCTAAGAATATTTCCATGCGGTGTCCCATGTTGAAGACCTTATACATTTCTTTCCAATCTGTGCCCGATTGCTTCCGAATGAGTTCAAACAGCGGCGGAACCGGGAACATGTTGTCTTTAATAACGTGAACGTCACCGACGAAGTTCATGACCTTGGTCTGTGCGCCGCCAGAGCAGTGAACCATGCCGTGGATATCAGAGCGCATAACGTCGAGGATGGCTTTGATTACCGGGGCATAGGTGCGAGTCGGCGAAAGAACGAGCAAACCGGCATCGAGGCCTGTACCCTCGACAGGGTCGGTGAGGTGGCAACCGCCAGAGTAAACGAGTTCGTCGGGCACGGCTGCGTCAAAGGTTTCGGGATATTTTTCGGCAAGATATTTAGCGAAAACATCGTGACGGGCAGAGGTGAGACCGTTGCTGCCCATGCCACCGTTGTAACGGGTTTCATAGGTTGCCTGACCATAAGAGGCGAGACCTACGATAACGTCGCCGGGACGGATATTGGCATTGTCGATTACTTCGTCGCGGCGCATGCGGCAAGTGACAGTGCTGTCGACGATAATTGTGCGCACGAGGTCACCGACGTCGGCAGTCTCGCCGCCGGTAGAATAGATGTTCACGCCAAGTTCGCGAAGGTCAGCGAGAAGTTCCTCAGTGCCGTTGATGATGGCTGAAATTACTTCGCCAGGAATGAGGTTCTTATTACGGCCGATGGTCGAAGAAAGAAGTATGCGGTCTGTAGCGCCGACACAAAGCAGGTCGTCGATATTCATGATGAGGGCGTCCTGGGCAATGCCTTTCCACACCGAGAGGTCGCCGGTCTCGCGCCAGTAAGCGTAGGCGAGCGATGATTTTGTACCTGCGCCGTCGGCATGCATTATATTACAATATTCGGCATCGCCGCCGAGTATGTCGGGGATAATCTTGCAGAATGCGTTGGGGAAAATTCCTTTATCTACATTTTTAATGGCGTTGTGAACGTCTTCTTTAGAGGCTGAAACGCCTCGGAGCATGTAGCGTTGGTCACTCATGATGATAATGTTGGTGGTTTTATTTCAGTTTGTTGAGTTTCTTTTGATTACCTACGAGCCAGAGGATGTCGCCCTGACGGAACTCTAAGTTAGGGTTAGAGTCAATGTATTCGTCGCCTCGGTGGACAGCCACGACGATGGCTTCATAATTCTCTCGCAGACCTGATGACAGGGGAGTCTTGCCGATGAGCGGCGAGGACTCGGAGAGCATAACGTTGGTCAGCTTGACGTCGTCAAGGCTGAACGATTTAGATTCTTCAGGGAGTTCGACCTCTACGGCCGGGAGCAGAGCTTTGAGCTGTTCGTCGGTGCCGATTACGCCGATAACGTCGCCAGGAAACAGACGGGTCGAGCCGCCTGGAATCGGTATTATGCGCGAGTCACGGTTGATGCTGACGAGGTTTACACCAAACCGCTGGCGCAAGTTGGAGTCCATGAGTTTCTGTCCGACAAACTCGCAGCCGGGGCCTACAATCATAAACGCCTGATGGAGGTCATTGACGACCTTGTTGTTTTTGCCGCTTTTGCGCAGCTCGCGTTCGTTGAGATTATCGAGAAATTTTGACTCTATGTTGGTCATGCGCTGGCGCAGACGGTGAGAGAAGAAGAATGCAATCAGCAGCAAGGCGGCGGCTGCGGCGAGGAGGCCGACACGAGCCGAATATGCCTGGCTTATGACATAGATTACAAAAACGAGAGCAATCAAGAAGCGGAAGATGGTGAGAACGATGCAGGGTATGCTGCCGGCAGCGTGAACGCTTGACGCTGTGCGGATGTCTTTGCGCGACACCGGCATCATCAGGGCCAGCAGGAACGGAGCCATTGCAACCAGGGTCACAATGACCGAAATGAGTTTAGAGGTCGACGGGTCAAAAAGTTCGTTGAGCCACGGGTCAAGCAGTCGCTGGCTGATGGCAATGATTGCGATAAGGACAACGGAGTAGACGGCCGTGCGCCAGACATAGCGCTTTAGGACAGCTGCCCAGGCGTTGCCACGGGCATTCTCTACGCCAGCCTCTTTCTGATAGCGGTTGATTAGGAAGTTGAGGCGAGAGGGGAGATGCTTCTCTATATAGTTATAGAAAGGAATTGACATTTTGATGAAGTAGGGCGTAGTGAAGGTTGTGATAACCGACACTGCTACCACGATGGGGTAGAGCGTTGATTCCAGCACGCCGAGGCTTGTGCCGAGTGTGGCGATAATGAAGGCAAACTCGCCAATCTGCGTGAGCGAGAAGCCCGACTGGATAGCTACCTTGAGGGTCTGGCCCGTCACGAGCATGCCGAATGTGCCGAAAATAATCATGCCGACGATGACAACGACTGACAGCAGGAGTATCGGCGCCCAATATTCGGCGAGGATGTCGGGACGCACCATCATGCCGACCGAAATGAAGAACACGGCGCCGAAAAGGTCTTTGACCGGTGTGACAACGTGCTCGATGCGTTCGGCGTAGCTCGTGCCGGCAAGTACCGAGCCCATCACGAACGCACCCAACGCGAGTGAGAAGCCGCAGTAGACAGAGAATACCGACATGCCGAGACATAGGCCCATCGACACAACCAGCAGTGTTTCCTGATTGAGGAAGCGGCGCCATTTGTTAAGTACGGTCGGCAGAACATAGACGCCGACGAGAAACCAGATGACGAGGAAGAAAACGAGTTTGCCGACGCTCATCAGCATTTCTGAGCCTTCGACGGTGTTGTTAATTGCGATTGACGACAGTATCACCATCATCACCACCGCAAACAGGTCCTCGACTATCAGCACGGCGAGCACCTGAGTGGCAAATTTCTGTTGTCTTAATCCTAAGTCGTTAAGCGCCTTGATGATAATTGTGGTTGACGACATTGATAGCATACCGCCGAGGAAGAGGCTGTTGATGAAGTTGAATTGCAGCAGATGACCGATTGAGAAGCCGGCCGCCATCATGCCCGTGACGATGATTAGGGCCGTAACGACCGCCGAACCGCCTGAATTGACAAGCTTTTTGAAACTAAACTCCAGACCGAGCGAGAACAGCAGGACGATGATGCCGATCTGCGCCCAGAAGTCGATGTTTTCTTCAGTGGTTACTGACGGCAGATACTCAAAGTGAGGGCTTGCGAGAAAGCCGGCAACGATGTAGCCCAATACAACGGGCTGCTTAATCCATTTGAAGAGTATAGTGACAACCGCCCCGAGGAGCAGGATGAAAGCTAAATCGGAGATAAGACCTTCGATATTCATTTATTATATGGCTAATTGATTAGTTAGGGCGATGGTTTTGGTTGGATAGACTGCTTCGAGTTCTTGAAAGAGGGCTAAGTAGTCGGTATTTTCGCGCACGAGCACGATGAGATTGAGATGAGTCTCTTTTGCGTCGAAGTCATACTCAATGTAGAAGTTGCTCAGGTGCATGCGCCGGCGGTTCATTATGTCATTGTAGGGTTTGATGTCGCGTATGATTGTCGCGGCCGTTAGCCTGATGACGCGTGATTCGGAGCCGAGGCTGATGCGATGCTCGATGCGCTCGAGCTGAACGAGGATGAAAAGTATCAGGGCCGTGGCAGCAATCGACACCCAGTACATGCCGACGCCAACTGCCATGCCGATAGTTGCAACCATCCAGATTCCTGCGGCCGTAGTCAGACCGCGTACAGAACCTTTCATCTGGATAATCGCACCTGCGCCAAGGAAGCCTACGCCGGTTACGACTTGGGCGGCAACTCGGCCGGGGTCGCCGTTTTTCAGACCGAGATACTCCTGAGGGATGTAGATTGACAGCAGCATCGCCAGGGTCGCGCCCATGGCGATGAGTGAGAACGTGCGCACACCGGCAGTCTGGCCTTTGCGCTTGCGTTCGTAGCCGACGATGCTACCCAGAAGCAAACTGAGCACCAGTCTGAAAATTGAGTTGATGCTATTGACGTCGATAGAGTTTATCGGCTCGTAGACATAAACCCACAGGTCAGTAAGTGATGGCATCGGGAGTTTAGTTGAGGTTGAAAGTTCGACTTACAAGGCGATAATTGTCGGCAAAGAGTTCGACAGTGTAATCGCCGGCGGTCAAGGCTGTGTTGACATCCCAGTAGATTGTCACTCCACCGATTTCCTCACCGGCATATTCGACAATTTTCTTGGCCGAACATTCTACCGAACCACCTTCGAACTTGAAGGTGCCACCATTGCCGAGCAGCTGACCTGAAGGCGACACTATGCGGAGATAGATTGTTTTTTCGCCGACGGGAGTCGAGTTGTTCTGGGGGATTGTGAAGGTTACCATAAGCTGAGCGGCTTTCTGCACCTTCTTTTCCTTTTTGCCTTTTTTGTTGAGGGGCGTCAGGTTGAGACCGGTTACGTTGAGTTTTTCGGCAAGAGTCATGCGCTTGCTGAGCTGTTCGTTTTCGCGCGAAGTAGCTACGACCTTGTTGTTGAGCTTGGTGTTCTGCTCTTTGATTTGGGCGTTTTCGGTGCGGAGCGCTTGGTTCTCTTGATTGAGGCGGTTGATTTCTTCGACGTAATGACGTAAGAGGGCGCGGAGGGTCTCAATCTCATTTTTGAGCTTCTTGATTTCTGCGGCGCTCTTGTTCTTCTGATTTTTCAGCTCGGCCTGCAGGGCTTCGACCTGGAGTCGGGCGTTCTCATATTTTTCAGTGAGGTCGCGCTTGACAGAGTCATCCATTATTAGCTGGCGCGAGTTTTCGAATACGGCAAATTCGCGGTCGAGGTTTTCGGCGTCCTGAGTCAGTTGCTGTTGCTCATAGTCGAGCTGCATCTGTTCCTTTTCGTTTTTAACTTGCTCGAGGGCTTTATTAGTAGAGTACACCATCCAGCCGGCAACAATGAGCAGCACAGCAGCGCAGCATGCGCCCACTATGACGAGTGGGCGCTTTGATTTCTGCGTTGGCGTATTTTGTGGAGTGTTGGAGTTCTGGTTGTCGTTTGTAATCATTTTTTGATAGGGTTAGGAGCTGTTTGGGGATTAGTAATCGGGCAGCTCTTACATTATGCCTCTGTCGCGGAGGGCAACTTGCCACTTCCAAGCCGAGCGGAGAGTGTCGGCAAGGGGTGTATCGGCAACCCAGCCAAGCACTTCGTTGGCGCGGCGCGGATTAGCCCATACTTTTTCGATGTCACCTTCGCGGCGGCCGGCGATGCGGTGGGGAACTTTCACGCCTGTCGCAGCCTCAAACTCGTTGATGAGCTGGAGCACAGATACTCCGTTGCCGGTGCCGAGGTTGAAGATTTCGACGGGTGCCTCGGTCTTGCCGTCGACGAGGCGTTCGACTGCGATAACATGAGCTCTTGCAAGGTCGACAACGTCGATATAGTCGCGGATGCATGAGCCGTCAGGTGTATTATAGTCGTCACCAAAGACGCTGAGCTCCTTGCGGATGCCGATTGCGGTCTGAGTGAGGTAGGGGATGAGGTTCTGGGGGACGCCGTTGGGAAGTTCGCCGATAAGTGCTGAGGGGTGAGAGCCCACGGGGTTGAAATAGCGGAGTATGATGCTGCGGTAGCTTGCGCCCGATGCGATATCGTCGCAGATGATTTCCTCGCAGATTTGCTTGGTATTGCCGTAGGGAGAGGTGGCAGGCTTGATGGGCGACTCTTCAGTCACGGGGTTTACGTCGGGTTCGCCGTAGACGGTGCATGATGATGAGAATACAAAGCCTTTAACGTCATACTTTTTAGACAGTTCGAGGAGGTTGATGAGTGTGTTGAGGTTGTTACGGTAGTAGAGTAGGGGCTTCTGAACTGATTCGCCAACAGCTTTTGATGCAGCGAAGTTGATGATGCCGACTATGCCGGGATAATCCTTGAAAAGTTTTTCGAGCGCGGCAAAGTCTGTGCAGTCCGCTTCAACAAAGTCAGGACGGCGGCCGGCGATTGCCTCGATGCCGTCAAGCACATTGACGTTACTGTTGCTCAGGTTGTCGATGATTACTACGTCAAAACCTGCAGCGAGAAGTTCTACGGTTGTGTGAGATCCGATGTAACCGGTTCCTCCGGTCACCAAAATGCGTCCTTTTGAAGTTGCCATAGTCGTTTTGTTTTATGCGAGCTGTTTTATTTATTAATTATGTGTGCAAAATTACTTATTTCTTCTAAGTTCCACAAATCTATTCCTAATATTATATGTCCAGTGCTAAAAACAGTCTCAAAAGTGGTTTTTATCGAGCAAAAATACTATATTGGCTAAGTGGCTGATAACTATGTATGTTTTCAAAACTATGTTACAAAAACATGTTTTAAAACATAAAAATGGTCGAAAAAATTTGGTAGGGAAGAAAAAATGGCCTAACTTTGCACTCGCTTTCGAGGATGAGGCGCTGCAGCGGCGGCGCGGACGAGAGGGCGAAAAAAAAGAAGGCCGAGCGGAGCCTGAAAGTTAAACAAGGTTAAAACGGCGATAAAAATTTGCACGATTCAAAAACTTGACGTAACTTTGCATCCGCTTTCCGGCAAAGCGCCGGGACAGAGAGCACATTGAAACGATTACAATAGACATTAAGAGTAGTACAAGAGAGCAGAAATGCACTCGGTCAATTCTTGATCCAATAAGCGTAAGCGACGGCCATGGACCTGATGACACGCGGAGGGGTCTTGCGAAGGCAACAAAGATTAAAAAGAATCTTGCCTTCTTTTTGATAAGAGAAAAGAAAAAACAAGATACCAACAGCGG
>CAMWQZ010000017.1 GCA_947176515.1 uncultured Bacteroidales bacterium
GTGCTAAGCGACGGCATGTTGAACCCGATACAGGAGATAAGCGTACCTACCTCCGTGGGAATCAATTCGATTGCCGCCAGTCCGCAAAACATTTGGGTAACAGCCCAAGACGGTGCGTTTTGTCTGCCAAAAGAAATGCCTGCAAATTTTACCATCTATCGGCCATCATCTTATGATTCACGTTCTGTAATCCGCGACATCAACAGCGTAATGGTTGACAATCTCGGAAATGTATGGCTGAGCGGATGGGAATCTGGGGTGGCGTTTGCTAATCCTATGTCTGGCATGTTCGGAACCGTAAGATTTCCGTCAGCATCATCTAGCTCTGAAAATGGCACTTTTGAGTTCGTGAGTGCGCTTCATGCTGACGATGATGGTTATATCTACGTCGGGAGCAAATTTGGCGGTCTCGGACGCATCAATTACACCACAAAAGAAATCGACATAAATTTCAGCCGCGACTCCGTGCTGATGAGAAACAGCATCACATCAATCGAAAGCGATGACCGATTTGTCTATGCAGCCAACGACAACACAGTCTATATCGTTGACAAGACTACCGGCAGGTCGATAGGAAGCATCCATACAAAAGAAAATGGATATATATTCTGGATTGCGTTTGACAAATTCGGACGTATGTGGCTCGCGACCTATGCCGGACTTGAATGTTTCAAAAAACAGGCTCCCGATAAATGGGAAAACATATATTCGTTCAAATCATCTTCGCCCGTGCCCTACACCCTGACGACCAATATGCTTCATAATATTTGCAGTGACAAGGATAAAAACGAACTGATTGTCACTTCTGCAATGGGCATCAACCGGGTGATTCTCGACGAGAACGGTGCAGTAAGTCGCATCCTCAATTATACCGCTTTAGCTAACGCTGGAGACAACAGTCTTAGCAGCAACTATCTTTGGCCTATCGCTAAAGCAAATGACTCGTCAAGCTACTGGATTGGTAGCATGGGGAATGGTCTTAATAAAGTGACATTCAATGATGAGAATCCGTCTCTCCCTAAGTACACGGCTGCTCACTATGACTTTGACTCGGGTGCAATTAATGGCGATGTCGAAAGCCTCCAGATTGACCGATTTGGAAGGGTTTGGTGCGCAGGGACTTATCTTGGATATTTCGATGAAAACGTCCATCGCTTCAACTACTATGATATATCCGATGGCCTGCAAGGCAGCCTGTTCGGTACATCATCAGCCACCACTGATAAAAACGGCGCGCTTTGGTTTGGCGGTTCCAACGGGATAAACTATTTTACACCGGGACGCGAATCATATGCCCCTGTCCGTACAGGCGTTGTGTTCAGTTCTATCGCCACCGCCGGCAATCCTATTGGCGAAATCAACAATTCCATCGTGCTGGAATATCCCGACAACAGTTTTACTATTGATTTCTCAACATTATCCTACACCACGTCCAATCATGTAAGATATCGTTATCGTCTCGACGGATATGACGAAAACTGGCATTATATCGAAGCCGGACAGACCCCTACAGCCTCCTACACCCGACTCCCCTATGGCAAAATGAAACTTATCGTTGAAGCCGGTGACTGGCAGGACTGGAGTGGCAACACCACAGCGCTGACAGTAACCTCACGTGGCCCCTGGTGGAGTTCGTGGTGGGCGATAACGGCATATATATTACTGGCGTTGCTGATTATAGCTGGCATAATATACTACTTCATCAGTTGGACGCGAATGAAGCAGGCGATTGCCATACGCCGCGACAAGGAAGAGCATGAACAAGAAATGATGCAGATGAAAATGAAGTTTTTCACCGACGTCTCTCATGAGTTCAGGACTCCGCTCACCCTTATTCGCCATGCAGCCGGTGAACTACAGCGCAACACATCAGACAATGACCGCAACGTTCGCCTTATCGCCAGAAACGCCGGTGTACTCACAAATATGGTGAACGAGCTGCTTGATTTTCATCGTGCTGATATGAAATCCACTCCACTCCGCACCACTCTCACCTCTGTCGCGCCGATGATAACATCTATTGTTGAAGAATTCAAAGGTTGGGCCGAAGGGTCGGACATCTCAATTAACCTCGAATTTGTAGAGCAAGACTTGGAGATGTGGCTTGACCGCGAACAGTTAAGCAAGATAATATCTAACATAATATCTAACAGCATCAGATACACAGACGGCGGAGGACGTATTGACATAACTGTCTCTACGGGCCTATATCAGGATGTCAAATCAGCATTTGCCGACAAAATTTCTCTGGTTTCTAACATGATTCCCGGTAAGCAGCTGATTATTAAAATCAAAGATACCGGCATTGGTATCAAGCCCGAACTCCTGCCTGTAATATTTGAGCGGTTCCGCCAGACTCATGGCCAGGTGCGCACTGCCAACGGTTCAGGCATAGGCCTTTCGCTCGTAAAATATCTGATAGAACTTCACCACGGAGGCATATCGGTTAGTAGCTCAGAAAATGAAGGTACCGAGGTAATTATCTATATACCTATGACCTACGATTACCTTGCTCCAGATCAAAAAGTCAGCGAATCGACTTTCGACATGAAAGAGTATCTCAAAGTCTATGGCGCCGAATATGAAACCATAAAGCGACAGAATGTCAACTCTGCCCCAGCCGACTCTTCTGACGACCGGCCATTAATCATGATAGTCGATGACAACAAAGAAATACTCGACTTACTATATGACTTCTTTACCAATGACTATGATGTAGTGATTGCCGAAAGCGCCGAGGAGGCTCTCGAAAAAGCATCACAGAAGCTCCCCGACCTCATTATATCAGACATCATGATGCCCGGCATTGACGGCATTGAATTCTGCAGGAGATTGAAAACTAATCTCCATACTTGCCATATACCGGTAATTCTGCTTACGGCCATGGCTCATGAAGAAAACCAGATTGAGGGCATCGAAGTCGGAGCCGACGCATATGTCGCCAAGCCATTTAATCCACGGCTGTTGACTGCTACAGTCAAAAATCTCATCAACCGAAACCGTAGGGATAATACAGACAACGACAGCGTAGCGCAAGAATGTGAAACCATTGTCTCCGTGCGGCAAGATATCAAGGACCGCAAAGAGCGTGAACTCTTCGAGCGTTTTCAGGCACTCGTGCGTGAGAACTTTACAAACTACGACTACAACGTTGAAGACATCTGGAAAGACCTCGGCATAAATCGTACACGGTTATACAGCCTTGTAAAAGACACAACCGGCATGTCGCTCGGCAACTATATCAAAAAACTCAGGCTTGAGCACGCAGCCGAGCTGCTTCTAACAACTGACCTCAGCATAGCTGAAATCGCTTATCGCGTCGGTATCGAAAGCCATGCCTACTTCACTCGCTCTTTCCGCCAGCAATATAACATGTCGCCAACCGAATGGATAAAAACTCACCAGAAAAACGATGAAAAATAATAATTTACATAAACCTGAAAATAGCCGTCTGGCCTCGCTCGACATACTGCGCGGCTTCGACATGTTCCTGTTGGTTTTCTTCCAGCCGGTGCTTGTTTCGATTGGCGAAGCTGCAAACGTTAGCTGGCTTAACGACATCTTGTATCAGTTTGACCATCAAGTCTGGGCAGGATTTAGATTCTGGGACATAATCATGCCATTGTTTATGTTTATGTGTGGTGTGTCTATGCCGTTTTCGTTTGAGAAATATAAAAATGAAAACAACAGATGGCCAATCTACCGGCGTATTTTCAAACGAGTGATTGTATTATGGATTATTGGCATGGTCGTGCAAGGCAATCTTCTTGCATTGGATTCTCACGCGTTACGTCTTTATTCAAATACGCTCCAGGCGATTGCCGCAGGTTATCTTATAGGTTCAATCATCATACTTAATTTACCAATTTCCGGGCAGATTATTGCCACGGTGGCTTTACTATTGATATATTGGATTCCGATGACTTTCTGCGGCGACTTCACTCCTGAGGGGAATTTTGCAGAGGCTGTCGACCGTGCCGTGCTCGGGCATTGGCGTGATGATGTCTACTGGGATGCGGCCGGTCAATGGCATTTTTATGCACCATACACCTACACTTGGATTTGGAGCAGTCTCACTTTCGGCGTAACTGTCATGTTAGGCTACTTTGCCGGAAAAATCATGAAGTCATCAGGCAAGACCATTCTTACTGTCAAGCGCTTGGCGGTAACAGGCGTTGCGCTCATCGTCGCGGCTCTCTTATGGCACTTACAGATGCCGATAATCAAAAGACTGTGGACATGCAGCATGACCTTGCTGGCAGGCGGCTTATGCTTCATGCTGATGGCGCTGTTTTTTTGGTGGATTGATGTCAAAGACCACTCCCGTGGGCTTGACTGGCTGAAAATTTATGGCATGAACTCTATCACCGCATATGTCATCGGCGAAGTTATTAATTTCAGGAGTGTAGCGGTGTCGCTCACTTTTGGCTTCGAGCACTATATAGGCGAAATGTGGTATCAGGCATGGCTGACTTTCGCCAACTTCTCAATCGTATTCCTGATACTGCTGCTGATGTATAAACAACGGATTTTCATAAAATTCTAAAACAAGACAATTACAACATAAACCCCGAAGACTAATCAATTATCATAAATTTACATGAAAAAAATAGCTCTATATTTTTCCTTGCTTTCATCTGCATTGTGCGCCTCAGCCCAGTCATCAATGAGTCTGCCATATCTCGAAGCAGAACACTGGTATGGTCTCGCGACTGACTTGGGGGTAAAAATGCCGTTTAAGCCTGATTCAATTGTTTATGACTTACGCATCGAAGATTATAATAATCAGACGACCCCACTGCTGCTCTCATCTAAGGGTCGTTATTTATGGGCTGACGGGCCACTCCGCGTTTCATTTGATAACGATGGAGTTAATGTGACGGCTCATCGCGGCGAATTGCAACTCGGTCAGGCAGCTGATAATTCCTTACGCGGCGCATACGACGAAGCCTGTCAAAAATATTTTAAGCCTCAGGGTGGCATACCTCCACAGGAATTTTTTAATCTGCCAATCTACAATACGTGGATTGAGCTGATGTATGATCAAAATCAGGAGGACATATTAAAATACGCCAAATCAATTGTCGACCATGGCTTTCCTCCCGGCATCCTTATGATTGATGACAACTGGCAAAAGGACTACGGCGACTGGGAATTCCGTCCCGACCGATTTCCTTCGCCCAAAGAAATGGTTGATACCCTTCACTCTCTTGGCTTCAAAGTGATGCTATGGGTCTGCCCCTTTGTATCGCCTGACAGCAAGGAGGCCCGTGACCTTCACAACGAGGGCCTGATGGTGAAAGCTCCCGATGGAGAGAATATGGCAGTCCTGAACTGGTGGAACGGCTACTCGGCATGCTATGATTTAAGTAATCCTAAAGCCTACAGCCACCTCAAGAATGTATTTGCCGGACTGCAGGAAAAATATGGCATCGACGGTTTTAAATTTGATGCCGGTGACCCCGAGAGATATGTTAGCGAGAATATATCGCCTTATGACGGCCGGTCTTTCGACACCGAACAGACCCGTCTTTGGGCTCAGCTTGCCTCAGAATTTCCCTACAATGAATTGCGCGCTTGCTGGCAGATGGGTAACCGGCCGCTCGTGCAGAGACTCGGTGATAAAAAGTATTCTTGGACAGGGGTCAGCCAACTCGTGCCTGACATGATTGCTGCCGGATTAATAGGTCATTCATATGCTTGTCCTGACATGATTGGAGGCGGCGAATACTCCAGTTTTCTTAATGTTGATGAGGACTCTTTTGATTCTGACCTGATAATTCGCTCCTGTCAGATTCACTCGATGATGCCTATGATGCAATTCTCTGTGGCTCCATGGCGTATCCTCAATGACGAGCAGCTCGCAATTATTCTTGATTACGCCAAGCTTCACTGCGACTTCGGCCCATATATCCTCGAAATGGCACAGCAGACGGCCGAAAACGGCACGCCTATCGTACGTCACATGGCTTATGCCTTCCCCGACGAGGGTTTTGAAGTTGTCAACGACCAGTATATGTTGGGCGACAAGTATCTCGTAGCTCCGATAATGACGGCATCAAACACCCGAGTAGTCAAACTGCCTAAAGGCACATGGCGCGACGACACGGGTAAAAAGTATAAAGGCGGTCGCACCTACACACTCGCTGACGTGCCACTCAGCCGTCAGCCTTATTTCGAACGCATAAAATAATCAGGACTGACTCGATGAAGATTTCAAAGTTATTCATATCATGTTGTGCCGCTACGGCATTTCTATTTAACAATAGCGCGTCAGCTGAAGAACTTGCAACGGTTTTTTATGCCCCGTCCGACGAGATTATCACCAATCCTGAGCGAGGCATGTTCTCTCATCACGAATTCTTCTCAGACAAGCCCGATGAGCTTGATCTCGATTATCTCGATGCCGAGCGAGCCGAAGGCCGCAGCCTGATATTTACGGTTTACGTTATGCGCGATTTCCGTAACAAAGAGATATCCAAACCATATCTTAATAAAATCATGCGCAATCTCCGCTCTATCCGCCGCGCCGGAATGAAAGCCGTAGTGCGCTTCTGTTACTCGTATTCTGAAGCTGACAAGCCGTGGGACGCGCCGTGGGAAATCACCCAGCGTCATATTGAACAGCTCGCTCCAATTCTCCAGGAGTATAGCGATGTGATTGCTGTCCTTGAGGCCGGTTTTGTTGGCGTATGGGGCGAATGGTACTACACAGACAATTATAATTACCAACCTGAGCCTCACCAGTACGGTCCCAGAAAACAGGTGCTTGAAAAACTATTGGAGACAATGCCTGGCGACCGATTTGTATCAGTCAGATACCCGATCGCAAAACTCCACACTTATAATCTTAATTACACCGATACGATTTCCTCGCAGACCGCCCACGACGGTTCGCACTTCAGCCGCATAGGTTTTCACAACGACTGCTTTCTTGCCTCATCTGACGACGTCGGAACATTCAATGACGTGCCCGAATATCGTCAATACTGGCTATGGGACAGCCGGTATGTGCCGATGGGTGGAGAGACCTGCGGCGTGTCAGACTTCTGCGAAGTGCCTAATGCACTCAAAGATTTCAGCGGATATCACTGGAGCTATCTTAACAAGGACTATCACCTTGATGTGCTTGAGAAATGGGAGCGTGAGAATTTCATGCCTGAAGTCTTGAAAAAACTCGGCTACCGATTCGCCTTGAAGCAAGGCCGCTTTTCAAAAGACCCGGTGGCAGGCGGAAATATGCATGTTGAGCTCGAGATTGCAAATGAAGGATGGGCTGCGCCGTTCAATCCTCGCGATGTCGAATTGGTCTTTGTCAAGAAAAAAGGTGGTAACAAATACTCTGTAAAGCTCCCTGATGACCCTCGCAAATGGCTATCAGAGGCTACTCACAAAGTTGTAGCCGACATTACGCTGCCTGCCGATATGCCAACGGGCGAGTATGACCTATTCCTTAACCTGCCCGACCCGCGCGAGACCTTGCATAACAAGCCGGAGTACAGCATCCGTCTGGCAAATGATAAGGTGTGGAAAAAGAAAAATGGCTATAATCAACTTCATACAATCGAAATAAAACAGGGCTCTGGCCTCCAGGCTGCTACGGTAGCCGACGCTCTGACGCTTACCGCTCTAAAAAAATAACCTAACTATAAATATTAATCATCTAACCAAACTGACATGAAAAAACTTTTTACCCTCATTGCTCTTGTCGCAGCCCTGCTGCCGGCAAATGCAAAGACCCTTTGGACAGGCTCATGCACATTCGCCGGTTACACTGTCGAATCTGGCGAACGACCCGTTTTCACCCCTGCCGACTTTGACGACGCTGTTATCGGCGACAAGCTTGTCTTCTCAGTCACCAACTATGCTAATGACACTGAAAGCTGGCATCAGGTAGAGCTATGGCACTATGACGGCGAGAAACCTTATCAATCATCGCTCTGTCAGGGAGTCCAAGTGCTTGCCAACACTGTATCTGTAGAATTCACTCTCGACAAGTCTCTCCTCGACGCACTCAAAAGCGGTGAGACCTGCGCGGCCGGCACAGGCTACACCGTTACTTCTATCGACCTCAACACTTTTGACGGCGTTATTTGGGAAGGCGTGTCAAATTGCCCCGACTGGACTGCTAATCCTGCAGTTAATATTCCAGGCTCAGCATTTGCGGTAGCCCACGAAGGTGACGAACTCGTCTTTAGCGTCACAAAACTCATCCCCGGCTCATGGGCTGGAATCCAGATTGACACGAGCGACTATCAGTCAAGTGTGTTCGGCACTACAGAAATCGCCGACGACCAGACCGAAGTTAAATTCACCCTCAACGCTGAGCTTCTCGCCGCTCTCGTTTCTAAAGGTATTAACATTACCGGCATGAACTTCCAGCTCACGAAAATTCAACTCATCGTCAACGGCGGTGGCGACGTTCCGCCCGTTGAGGACGACGCTATCTGGAGCGGCTCGATGACCGCAGGCGACTGGGCCAACTTCCTCACTATCCCGGCTGAGAAATTCGAGACAATCAAGGCTGGTGACAAACTGGTGTTTACGGTGACCGCAGCTGCCGCCGACGGACAAATCTGCCTCAAACAAAACCTGCCTGACGGATGGGAAGAAATGCCTTCAGACGCTGGCGAATGGGGCAACTACATCCATCTCTCTGACGGCGACGGCGACTATACATTCGACGTAAACGCAGAGGCTGCCGCTTCTATTAAGGAATACGGTCTTGTTGTGGCCGGTGTAGGATATACCCTCACTAAAGTTGACTATTCCGATGATATTACCGGCATCGACGAAGTAAACGCCGACCGCACCACGTCTTCAGCCGTTTACAATCTTCAGGGCGTTAAGGTAGCCGACACTCTCGACGCGGTGTCTGCTCCGGGTCTCTATATCTCAGGTGGCAAAAAATACATCCTCAAATAATTTTAATGGTACAATTATCTAAGTTTCTCAGCAGCGTGCTGCTGGCAGGGACAGTGATGCTCCCTGCCACGGCGCGTGGCGCTGAAACCCGTTACCTCGATTTCCAGCCTAACGATGAGATTATAGTCAATCCCGAACGCGGCTTGTTCCATCATCTTGAATTTCATACCGACAATAATAACTCCATCTCGGCGTCATATCTTCGACGCATACGTCAGAATGACGGCATGTCGCTAGTGTTCACGGTCTATGTTATGAAGGAGTTCCGCAATGGCGACGACATTTCTGAAGCCTACCTCAACCGTATTCGCTCAAATATGGACGCCATTCGTCAGGAAGGTTTCAAGACCGTGCTCCGCTTCTGTTACTCATATAGCGAGAATGACTATCCGCGCGACGTGCCCTGGTTTGTATGCCAGCGCCATATCGAACAGCTCAAGCCTATCCTACAGGAATACAGCGATGTAATCGCTGTGCTTGAAGCCGGCTTCGTAGGAGCCTGGGGCGAATGGTACTATACCGACAACTATGGTATGAATCCATCAAAGTTCGACGACTATGCGCCTCGCAAAGAAGTGCTGCTCGCACTGCTCGACGCGATGCCCGAAACTCGCTTCGTGTCGGTTAGATATCCGGCAGCAAAACTTGGCATTTTCCGTCTCGGCACACCCCAGACCATTAATCAAATGACCGCTTACAACGGCTCAAACATCAGTCGCACCGGATTTCACAACGATTGTTTCTTGGGCGACGCAGATGATGTCGGCACATTTGGCTACAATCAGCACTACCGTCAATACTGGAAGACGGAAACAAAGTTTGTGCCGATGGGCGGCGAAACTTGCGCCGACCCTAACGACTTCACAGAGCAGTTTAACGCCCAGCAAGCATTTGCCGACTATCATTGGAGCTATCTGAACAAGGATTATCATCCGGCTGTGATTTCAGAATGGGAAAACAATTATTTCCTTAACACTATTCGCCGTAATCTCGGCTACAGGCTTCAGCTCACCGAAGGCGAATGTGATAAAGATATCAAGTCGGGCGCTGACTGGCACTTAAAGCTCAAAGTAGAAAACGTTGGCTGGGCCGCGCCGTTCAATCCGCGCGACGTAGAAATCGTCTTCGTGCCATCTAACAGCGAACGTGAGCCATTCATTTACAAAGTGGATACCGACCCGAGATTCTGGTTTGCCGGCACGACAAATGAGATTGACGTTACCATTCCGATTCCTTCCGAACTGCCGCTTGACACCTATAC
>CAMWQZ010000018.1 GCA_947176515.1 uncultured Bacteroidales bacterium
AGATTATGGATGCGTCCTGTCGTTTGGTAGATGGCTCCCACTGATTACTCCAGATTGTCTTATATCGTTTAGAGGCGCGTTCTAAACCAATCCTAAACCCTCCGACACCAGCAAACAACTCTATTACGCGGATGTCACCTTCGATAGTTCTTATTGCTTCATTTTGAAATAGCGATAGCTGTTTACATGTTCGGCTGTATTCAGCTACCGGTTCGCAAAGATTTTGATATGCCGGGATGTCTTCAGTATAATTTTTCATTCTGAGTCAATAATCTTTTTGACATAGTCAGCATTAAACCAATATGAGTATTTCTCGCATTCACCACCGTTAGGGTTTGCAGTAAGCTGTATCTTTTTAGTCGCTTTGGGGCGAACGTGGAACTTGCGGTTATCCGATATGCTCCAAAAAGCTGACAGGCGAATGTTGTCGGACAATACATTTTCTCTAATGTGTTTCCAATAGCTTTTTGCTTCCGTAATATCGTCTGCCGGCATTGTCCAAAAGAATGCCTTATCAAGAGCATATGATTGTTCAACGACATCTTGTCCAGTGGCGTTATTGTGAATTGTGATAGTTTTGCCGGCTATCGGCTTAAATACAATGAAAAGAAAACGATTAGTGAAAATTTCGTATGCTTCGGACTCAAGCCAGTTATCGTTGTTGTATACATCTTCGTAGTCAATGTTTTTAAATGACATGGCTTCTTTGGGCATACCGTTTGGCCTTAGGCGGATGGTCTTCATCATTATGCCCGATTTGACAAATTCTTCGGACGAAGAAAGTCGTTTGCTTACACCGTTAGACGCAATCAGCCCACACACATCGGCATATTTATTTTTAGCTTGGTATGCTTCTATGCCCAGTCGGTCACATATTTGAAGGTAATCAAGTCCATAAAAAGGATTAAATCTTTCGAGAATAGCTTCTTCAAAACTTTTGTTTTTCAGTTCTTCCTCTGAAACCAGCTCAAACTTAGGCTGTTCGAATTTGGTATAGTTGGTGTAGTAATTATTATCTGTATTTAAAACGTGATTTAGGACATAGCGCATGTAGGCCGGTTTCAAGCTGAAGGCTCTTTTGTGGGCTTTAATATCAGAGCATGGCTGGTTTTGGGGAATGTCGCCCTTCTGACCTTTGCGACATGCACCCAAATATAAAGTGTCACCTTCCGAGATAAGATGAGCTTCGCCACGACGGACTTTCTCGGCTATAGTATCATAATCTTTCTTAATTAAAATCAAGTCTTTTTCAGGTAATTCCCAGAGGATTCTGAAAAGGAATTCATAGTCATAAATTGGTGTGCCGCTTACGTGCAAATAAAATAGAAGCAGCATTAATCGGCATTTCTCTAATAGGTGTGAGTTTTCAAATTCGGTATTGACGAGTTCGAAATAGTCAATCATTGTGCACACCAAACGCTCTTTTATTCTTAACGATCCGTCAGTCTTGGATTTTAGCAGAGGGGTACATTTTAATTCTAAATGAGCATCTTTGAAATCCGCTTCGCGATTAGAGTTTATGTCGTATTTGAAAAAAAGTTCCTCAACCATCTGCCCAAGGCCACCTTTGCCTTTACGAGACTTTGAAACGACGTCATCACCTAACAGGCTGTGTAATGATTGACCCATCAAAAAATGGCTAAACTCATATATAGAATATGGGTCTTTAGGGTCGAAGGTAGCTTGGTTAAATTGCGATGCAGTCATTAGTTTTTATTAGGTGTAAAGAGATGTCGAGCCTATAATGTGCAAAGATACAAATTTTTTGTTGTAGATACTATGCTTGTGTTTGAACAAGGTGGGTAGATTTTGCGTTTGACTTGAAATATAAAAAACAAGATATTATGAACGATAGACTTAGTTACGAAGAGAAGAAGGAGCTGCCTGACTCAGTTTTCGGGTTGCCTGAACGTCGTGAATATCCAATGCCTGATGCGGCCCACGTGCGCGCAGCCGAGGCTTATTTCCGTTATTGCCCAGAAGATTTAAAACCAAAACTGGCACGTGCAATCCTTGCCCGGGCAAAAGAGTTTGGCGTTGACGTTGAGTCGCCGACCGTGCTGTCATACGCTAATCAATAGCGCGCCCTAACCTTAGATTATAGGGACAGTGAATACAAATCTTGCGCCTGCACGGTAATTGCCGTCGAGTTTCAGCGAACCGCCAAGCATGGTAGCTAATATACGGCCAATGTACAGTCCGAGACCGTTGCCTTGGGTCGTAGGGTCAATTTTCGCAAAACGCTCAAAGATTTTCTCTTCCATGCCGCGAGGCACTCCTATGCCTGTATCGGTTAATGTGAAGGTGATTTTATCGCGTTGTGGGCTTATCTCATATCCAAATGTGATAGAGCCGCGGTCAGTGAATTTGGCAGCATTGGTTAATAGTTGAATCAACACCTGTTCGACGCGCTGTGGATCGGTCAGAATTATGGAATCAGGCTGGCCTGCATTTGCAAAAATAATTTTGACGTTGGGCGAGACATGTTTTTTCACCAGGTCAATCGCAAAATTACATATACCCTTTACTGATGAAGGCGAGCGATGGATGCTTAGTTCGCCGCTTTCAAGTTGAGGCAGGTCGAGGACGTCATTGACCAGACGGATAAGCAGGTCGGTGTTGACGCTCATGGCGTCAGCATACTCACGGATATAGGCGCGCTCGTCTTCTTCGGCGAAGTCTGTGACCAGATGAGAATACTCGACAATAGCGCCCAGAGGCACCCTGATTTCCTCGCTCATATTTTCGACAAAGTCATTTTTAATTCGCTCTGCCGCCTTTGCCTTATCGCGGACTTCTATGAGCTTTGCATACGTTTCTTTGAGAGCGTTGCGTTCCTCAATTAATTTTTTATTTGAGGCGAAAAGCCTTTTTGCGAGCCATCGTGAATGGAGAAACATGCTAATCATCCACACAAGCACACAAATCAACACAAGCACGGCGATTACCATTGCGACTATTGTCTGCTGACGGCTGTCGATGTCGATACGCTGATTTTCTATTATAAGGTCTTTGTTTTGACCTTTGAGGCTCTCCACGTCATATATGGTCTGGAGTTCGCTCAAGCTGACATCTGACCTAGCATTCAGTCGCTCTTTATACATAGAGTTAATGATTTCTGACCCGTAAAGCAGAGCTTCTTTATCGCCGGTTTCGCTTGCTGCTTTAACAAGGGCTTTAACAAAAAGGATGTAACCTTGCAAAGCTGGACCAGACTTGAGCTGCTCTTTGATTAGCGGTAAGGCCTCGTCATAGCGCTTCTTAGCCATTAGATAGAATATCCGGCTCCTGTTTTGCAGGCCTTTGTCCTGATGGATGCGAGGATTTGTCGAGATTAAATTTAGGATTTTGTTATAACTCATGTCGATATCCTCATCGCTCAATACATCAGCGCACACAAGCATATCGTGGTAGCATTGGTACAGCGAGCCGTCGTAGTTGCGAAATATTCGGCCTTGAGATTCATGAAATTTGTCAAACTGATTGACGAGTTGGAGTATACGTTCATTGGTTTTAACAGCCTGTTCATGAAGACCATTGTTGAGATAAGCGGTCCTTGCGAGCGAATAATATAGTGACCTTACGGGAAGCTCATCTTCGGGGAGCTCTTCAACGAGGCCTTGGAGTTCTTGAAGATAATAGGTCAGAAGCCGGGAGTCGGTGAGGTTACGCAGATTAATGCAGATGAAAAATAAGTAGCTGATGCGGTCAAACTTGTCGAAACTGCTTTCCTCGCGATATTCTTTTAAAGCTTGATGGAGTTTCTGTTGACGTTCAGCCTCCGACATGGTCGACAGGCTGCTGATTTGATAGCGTAGCTTAATATATAGTATCTGAGCCTTTTGCGACTCACTTTCAGGCACGCGATTTGCTAATTTGAGCAATTCTTGCTCCATCTCAGGCTCATACTGGTAAAGACCGGTGAGCACAAATAGCACTTCGAGCATAGAGCGGTAGTCGCCTGCACGTTCAGCCGTTTCAAATATCTGGTATAAGACTGGCTTACGGTCGTTGAAATAAAAGCAATCATAGAGATTATGGAGTATTGCTACGCTATCGGCCGGAGTGGTGGCCTTGGCGAGTTCGGATTTCAAACTATCGATTGTTTCCGGCGTCTGAGCCTGAACATTTATGCATAGCGTAAGCGCCGCTACTATTAACAATGTCGGCTTTAGATTGGTTATTCTATTTATTAATCTTTTCATCATTAGATTGGAACGGTGAAAATAAATCGAGCTCCGGCGCGATACTTGCTGTCAAGTTTAAGTGTGCCTCCGAGCATTTTGGCAAGCAGCCTGCCGATATAAAGACCAAGGCCGTTGCCCTGTGTTGTGGGGTCTATTTTGAAAAAACGTTTAAATATGCGTTCTTCAGCGCCGCGAGGCACACCTATACCGGTGTCGGTCACGGTAAACATTATTCTATCGTGTTTAGAATTAAAGCTATAACCTAACGTTATAGAACCGCTGACGGTGAATTTAGCGGCATTTGATAGAAGCTGGATCAATACTTGTTCGACGCGCTGTGAGTCGGTCACAATAACTGAGTCGGGCTGACCTGAGTTTGCAAAAATAATTTCAACGTCAGGCGAAACGTGTTTCTTCACAAGTTTTAGGGCAAAATTGCATATGGCGTTAGCCGATGATGATGTTCGGTTTATGCTAAGTTCGCCGCTTTCAAGTTGTGGCAAATCAAGCAGGTCATTGACAAGCCGAATCATAAGGTCGGTATTCACCGCCATTATGTCGCCATATTCACGGATATAGGGGCGCTCATCTTCTGCGGCGAAATCGCCAATGAGGTGAGAGTATTCGACTATAGCGCTCAGAGGCACTTTAATCTCCTTGCTCATATTCTCTACAAAGTCGTTTTTCACGCGGTCAGCAGCCGCAGCCTGGTCGCGGATTCGTACGAGCCGGGCATAGGTGTCTTTGATGTTATTGCGTTCCTCGACGAGCTTACTTTTGGCCGCAATCAGTCGCTTGCCAATCCAACGTGAATGTAGATACATGGTAATCACCCATACAATCAGACAGATTACCACAAGGGCAGCAACAAACATCCATACGAGAGATTGACGATGGCCATCAACGCCGATACGTTCATTTTCATTTATCAGCCCGATATTCTGCTCTTTGATGTTTTCAACCTCATATATTGTCAGTAACTCTTTAAGATTAATGTCAGACTTCGTGGCATTTCTCTCTTTGAGAAGCTTATTTTTTAGTTGCAGGCCCATAAGAAGGTCTGCTTTAGCGCCGGTAGCTCTTGCAGCCTCAATGAGAGCGTCGACAAAATAGCTGTAGCTTGTCGAGCCATTGCTGAGACTTGCGAGTTCGGTCTTTAAAAGTGGAAGCACATCGGCATATCTTTTCTTTGCCACCAGATAAAAGATTTCTGTCCTTTGCTGTAGACGCTTGTTGTTGCCGATTCGCGGAGTGCGTTTGGCAATTTCCTTTAGACGAGCGTAGCAAGAATCAATTTGCGCGCCGTCCAACACCTCGCCACATTTGAGTATATTATTATAAGTAGTATAAAGAGTGCCGTCGGTGGTGCCGAAAATGCGGCCTTGCGATTTAGCGTGATTAGAAAATTCATCTGCGATTTCCAGCATCCTCATGTTGGCTTTATATGCAAGGTCATACATATGATTTGCCAAAAAAGTAGCCGAAGCCATCGAGTAGAAAACCGATTTCAGCTCAAGGGCGTAGTTTGGCAATTGATCAATCAAATCACTAAGTTCATTAAGGTATGTTATAAGCAAATCTGCATCTGTCTCGTTACGCAGATATGAACATAGGGTGAATAGATACTCTATCTTCTGATAATTATCGAAGTATTTAGACTCGTTATACTTTGACAGCAATTTAAGTATCTCTTTCTGACGGTCTTCCTCTGAAATGTAGTTAATCTTTTTCGTCAGAAATCTTAGCTTAATGTATAATATTCGGGTTAGCCGTCGTTCGGGATCGGATATCTTTTGAGCCATTTCAAGCAGCAATGGCTCCATCTCTTTTTTCTGGTCGTTGAAATTTGTCAGTAGAAACAGAGCCTCAAGCATGCCGGTGTCGTCGTGGGCGCGGTCGGCAATAGCAAAAATCGTGTCGACAATGACTGTGCGGTCGGGAGTAAGCGTGCAGTCAAAGATATTGAACATTATCGGCAGGCTATCAGCCGACGTAGTGGCGAGGCTTAGTTCCTTCCTAAGGCTATCGAGAGCGTTCGGCGGAATGTCCATAGCATCTGCCTTCAACGGCATCCATGCCTCTGACAAAATCATAAATAAGGCTATCGTAAAAGAGGATAATGCCTTACATATAAATTTATGAATTAATTTCACAGTCATGCAATCTATGCTTCAATTAACTGTCTATTCGGTTGATGGGTATTGCAGCCAAGATGGAGCCGACTTCATCCGTTGACAGGAATTGTGAAAATAAAGCGTGCGCCTTTTCTATAGTCAGCGTCAAGACGGAGACTGCCCTTCAGCAATCCGGCAAGCAGGCGGCTGATATATAAGCCGAGTCCGCTACCTTGGGTTGTCGAGTTGAGTTTCTCAAAACGTGAGAATATTATCTCCTCTTTGCCAAGCGGTATGCCTATACCGGTATCAGTGACGGTAAATGTGACTTTTTGCTGGTCGTCGGTAAGCGCATATTTTAGCGTGATAAAGCCTTTGTCGGTAAATTTTGCGGCATTCATCAAGAGGTTGAGCAGCACTTGTTCCACACGGTGTGGGTCAGTGTGGATGTTAATGTCATCCTGACCGTCATTGGCAAACACGAGCTTGACGTCAGGCTTGAGGTGACGGCCCACATTGTCAAGGGCTACCCTGCAAATTTCCTGAACAGAAGCCTGAACCATGTGAACGCTGACTTTTGCGTTTTCGAGCGACGGCAGGTCAAGCACGTCATTAACCAACGTGAGAAGAAGGTCAGTGTTGAGCGATATCACATCGGCAAAGCGTTTGATATAACCTCGTCTGTCCTCATCCGCGCAATCTGCAATCAAACTTGAGTATTCGACGATAGCCTCGAGCGGAGTCCTGATTTCGTGGCTCATATTGTTGACAAAGTCAGTCTTGATGCGGTTGGCGGCTTTGGCTTTGTCGCGCGCATCGATTAGGTCTTTCTGAGTGCGTTTGAGTGCATCGCGCTCATCTATAATCATTGCGTTAGACTTTGACAGATTAGCGGTGAGGCGTTTCGACCGATGATAGAACACATACACGACAATCAATAACAGCACAAGCACTATAAGGCTGATTATCGCGTAAATGAGTTGCTCCTTATGGCGATTAAGCACAATCTGTTGATTCTCCAGCACGAGTTGGTCGTTGGTTTGTTTCAGGTCATTGACTTCGTAGACAATCTGGAGTTCCTTGTAGCTCTCGGCAGCCTTGTCTCCAATGCGTTTAATTAGCAGCTCGTTGCTCATTTCGAGCGCTTTGAGCTGACTCTCTTTGTCACCGATGCTATCCGATGCTTTTAGTAGTGCCTCTACGAGATAAAGCACCTCTTCATTGGTGTTGATGGTGTCTTTGAGCTGCTCTTTTATTAGGGGCACGGCATCGGCATATCGCTTGTTTGCCATCATGTAGTAGATGGTCGGCTTCTTGCTCTGCCCCGATAACTTCTGCAGGGTCGGATTACGGTCGATGATGGGTATGATTTTTTTGTAGTAGTCCTCGACTTCTTCATGTGTCAGGGCATTATGGCAACGCAGTAATCGTCGGTAGCATATAAAAGCCGGGCGGTCATAGTTACGATAGATTCGGCCTTGGGCGTGGTGTTGGCGTTCGAGCTCCTCGATAATGTTGAGTAGGGTTTTATTAGCCTCGACGGCTTCAGGAATCATTTCGTTTGAGAGATAGCTGTTGGCCGCTTGTGTGTAGAACAATGATTTGAGCGCCAGGTCTCGGGCAGGCAGATTGTCGATGAGAGTCTGCAGCTCCTGGAAATATTTTGTAAGCAGCTCGCCTTCTGTGCTCAAGCGCAGGTATGAACACAGGCAAAACAGGTATTCTATGCGTTTGTATGTGTCATAGTCTTGTGATTTTGAGTATTGCGCAAGGTAATCGCGCAGTTTGGCTTCGCGTTGCTCCTCGGTAAGCGAACGTGCTTGATTGGAGATAGCTCTTACGTTCATATATATGAGCGTACTGCGTTTTTCGGGGTTGTCAGGCAGACTTTTGGCGCGATTAATAAGCACTTGCTGCATTGAGTCATTAGACGTGTAATAGTTCGAGCTCTGTTTCAGCACGTCAAAGGCCGTGTGATATTCGCCACGTCGCAAGGCCAGTTCATACAGGTCTTCAAGCACTTTGCCTTGCTCCGGGTAAGGCGCGCTATCATAGATATTATATAAAATAATGATACTGTCGCTGGGGGTTTCTGCCTCGGCGAGCCTTGTTTTTAGGCTGTCGACTATAGTCTGAGCCTGCAGAGAAAACGAAAATATGGAAATAAGCGACAGTGTTATATACTTGATCAAACGGCTTAACATGAACTATTGGGTTTTAACTTCTGTGCAAACTAACGAAAAACAATTTGAAAAACAAAATTTGTTTCTCATTAGTCACAAACTCGTCACATATTCGTAATGACATGTGGCGGTAATCTATCCGTTTGTCAGATTTTTATTATCTTTGCGCAAAGATTATGGGCCGGCTTATGTCTATAGATTTCGGACGTCGTCGCTGCGGTATCGCTGCGACCGACCCTTTGCGCATCGTCGCCAACGGAGTTGCAACGGTTGCGACGGCCGAACTGATTGACTTTGTAAAACGCTATATAGCTGCTGAAAAGGTCGATGCGCTTGTTGTCGGGTATCCGCGTGACATGCACGGCCAGCCATCTGAGTCAGTCAAGTACCTCACACCCGTAATCAATAGGCTCAAGAAAGAAATCGTCCCTGTACCTCTGCTGTATTTTGACGAGCGTTTCACGTCGGTTCTCGCACATCGTGCAATGATTGATGGCGGCATGAAAAAGATGGATCGCCGCGATAAGGCGATAGTCGACGAAATATCGGCTACGATTATTCTTAACGACTTTCTGCAGAGCCGACTTTACTCGGAATTTAAATCAAACGAACAATAATATCTCAATTAATGAAATTACCAGTTTATCTCTACGGTCACCCCGTGCTACGCCGCATATCAGAGCCGATTGATGATCAGTATCCCGAACTTCAGTCGCTTATCGCCGATATGTATCAGTGCATGTACGAGAGCGAGGGTGTTGGTCTCGCCGCACCTCAGATTGGCCGCAACATAAAGCTTATCGTTATTGATGCCTCTCCGCTCGGCGAAGATTTTCCCGAGTGTGCAGGTCGGAAAATGACGCTCATAAATCCCGAACTCGAAGTGCTCGATGGCCCTAAGGAAGTGCGCAGCGAAGGCTGTCTGAGCCTGCCTGGTCTCTCTGAAAATGTGCCTCGCGTAGAGCATATCCGTCTCCGTTGGCTTGATGAAAATTTCCAGCCCCACGATGAAGAGATTTCAGGTTTCCTCGCTCGCATAGTGCAGCATGAGTATGACCATCTTATTGGCAAGCTTTACATTGACCATGTGTCGCCCATCCGCAAGCAGCTTATCAAAGGTAAACTCAATAACATAATTGCCGGTCGCACGCGCTGCAACTACCCGGTGAAATATGCTCCCAAAAAGAAATAAACTAATTCCTTAAATCACATTATATAATTATGGCAGACGACAAAAAAATCATATTTTCAATGGTTGGGGTCTCAAAGACCTACCCACCGCAGAAACAGGTTTTGAAAAATATCTACCTCTCATTCTTCTATGGCGCGAAGATTGGCATCATCGGTCTCAACGGCTCTGGTAAGTCCTCGCTTCTTAAAATCATAGCAGGTATCGACAAGAGTTTTCAGGGTGAAGTCGTATTCTCTCCCGGTTATTCAGTCGGTTATCTTGAACAGGACCCTCAGCTCGACCCTTCAAAGACCGTTATCGAGGTTGTGCGCGAAGGCGTGCAGCCGATTATGGATTTGCTCGCAGAGTTTGACAAGGTGAACGAAAGTTTTGCCGACCCTGACGTGCTTGAAGACCCCGACAAGATGGATGCCCTCATTGCCCGTCAGGCTGAATTGCAGGATAAGCTCGACGCAGCTGACGCCTGGAATATCGACTCAAAACTCGAGCGCGCTATGTATGCTCTCC
>CAMWQZ010000019.1 GCA_947176515.1 uncultured Bacteroidales bacterium
GGAATGACCGGGGCTCGCTGTCGCAGACGGTGAGGCTGACGCCGTTGACTGTCACAGAGCCTTTTTCGACGGTCATATAGCCTTTTGCAATCATCGAGGGGTCGATGTCATAGACAAATTTATAGTATCGGCTGCCGTCGGCGTCCTGGATGTCGACACACTCGGCGGTGCAGTCGACGTGGCCCTGGACGATGTGGCCGTCGAGGCGTCCGTTCATCATCATAGATCGCTCGAGGTTGACGAGCGAACCGGGCTTCAGGTCGCCGAGGTTAGAACGCTCGAGGGTCTCGCGGATAGCGGTCACCTCGTAGGTGGCGTCGGGGTGAAGCGCTACGACGGTGAGACACACGCCGTTGTGGGCAACGGACTGGTCGATGCGCAGTTGGTCGGTAAACGAGCACTTCACGCGGAGGTTGACATTACTTTCATTACGGGTTACGGCTGTAATTGTTGCCGCTTCTTCTACTATACCTGAGAACATGATATTTGTCTTATTTTAAATTGATTGATATTTCAGTTTTTGAGTCGGGAGTGAATTTGACTTTGAACGACAGGAGGCCTGTTGCGGCGTCATAGGTGAATTTAGCTTTTTTCCCGTCGACAGTCACGGCTCCGGGTGCTGCGCCAAGGCCTGCGACGCGGAAATCAAGGTCTACGCGATTGGGCGCGCCGACGTAAGTGCCTGTCGACGTAATCGTTATGCTTATCTGATCGCCGGCATTGTCGGCATCAAAGGTAATCAGACGATATTGCTCATCGCTTAGTGAGCGAGGCGACAGGCGATTGTCGTCGTAGAGAGTGTATGACGATCTGCCGTCACCGGGATAATAGGTGACGGTCAGACGGCCGGGATTGTAGTCGCCGGTATTATCCATCTTGTAGTCGGCCTGAGGAATGAATGAGCCGGCGCGCACGAAGAGGGGCACGACGTCGAGCGGAGCGTCATATGAGTGGATAGCGCCGGTATAGCTCACACGGGGATGGCGCATATCAATCCAGCGTCCGCGAGGGAAAACAATAGGGCGGCTGACGGCGCCTTGGTATAGGACCGGCGCTACAAGGACGTCGCGTCCCCAGAGATATTCGTCGGTGATGGTGTCACATCCGGCAGGACCTTCGTCATGGAAGTTAAGCGGTCGCACGAGGGGCCAACCCTTTGTGGCGTTTTCGTAGGCGAGGGTATAGTTGTATGGCAGCCAACGGTAGCGGTCGGCTATCAGCTGCTTGATGATTTCGGCCTGCTGGGGATAGTGGTAGGGCTCGGCGTAATCCTGTGAGTGAGTGCGGAGCACGGGGGAGAACAGGCCGAGCTGCAACCAGCGCACATAAAGTTCGGGGTCAATAGGGTTGGCTTCGTCGATGGCAAATCCGCCGACATCGTGGCTCATGTATCCAAGGCCGCTGAGGCCTGAGTTAAGCATGATGCGAATCTGCGGCTCAAGGCCGCCCCACGAGCGAGCAACGTCGCCCGACCAGGGGAACACGCTGAAGCGCTGCAAGCCTGTGGTGCCGCCGCGCATCAGTGAGAAAAGGCGGCGGTCGGGGTAGCGCTCGGCGTAGAGGTCATAGATAATCTTGCTCCAGTCGTTGCCGTAGCGGTTGTGATATTCACGTCCTTTAAGGCCGTTGGCGTGGCGCGAAGCGTAGGGGTGCTGCTCGGGTTCGCCGAGGTCGCCCCACCAACCGCCGACACCCATGTCGGTGAGCTCAGTGTAGCGTTTGGTTAGCCAGTCGCGTGTGTCGGGATTTGATACGTCAAACATTCCGCCTTTACCGACCCATATCTCGACCAGAAGGGGGTTGCCTAATGAGTCGCGAACAAAAACTCCTTTAGGGGCGAGTGAGTCGTAATTCTCGACGCCTTTGCCATTACGGAGAACGTAGGGCTGGGAGATTGGCACAACGTTGATTCCTTGCTTGTTAAGTTTGGCGAGCATTTTTTCCGGCTGCGGCCATTGCGTCGGCTCCCAGTCGAGACGGCCCATGTCCTGCTCTTTGCCATACCAGTAGAGGTCGAGCACAAGGCCGTCGAGCGGATAGCCAAGCGATTTCAGACGCTTGACCACTTCTTCGGTCTCGGCCTGAGTCTTGTAGCCGTATTTCGACGTGATGTAGCCGAGCGCCCATAGCGGAGGCATGTCCTGACGGCCGGTCAAGGCTGTCAGATTCTCAATCGCGTCAGCGACCGTTGACACACCGTTGATATAATAGTAGCTGACCGAGCCGGGGCTTTCGGTTATATACTTGATTGGGTCAGCAAGTATCAGCTCAGATGCGGCATAGTCATCAAAAACGAGTGCGAAGCCGTCGGCCGCTACAACTAAGGGCATAGTTATATTCATCTGATTGATGCGAGGGTCGCCAGTGCCGTAGCCATAGGTGGGGCGATTATACATTACGAGTGTGTCGCCGCGCAGATTTAGCTTATGGCCGCGCTCGCCGGCGCCGTAATATGCGCCTGCCGAGGTCGTTGACAATTCGAGTTCCTGACGTCCGTCTGTTATGGTTCGCAGGCCGTTGTCGGTGATTACGCGGCGGTCGCCGCCGTAGATGGTCAGCGCGCCTGTGCGGCTGTCAAGCATTGCAGTGACGCGAGGCGTAGAAATCGTCAGAATATCGTCGGTCAAGTCAGCGCGCCGGGCATCGGCTACGGCGTTGATGTTGAGGTCAAAGCGGTTGGCGGTCTTTTCAGATTCACCTGGAGCGAAGTTTGAGACTTTGATGATATTGTTGTTTATAACGGTGACTTCGACTGAGCGGCCTTGAGGCGTGGCAGTAGAGATTGACTCCTGCGCCAAAACGGGAATCGCTACAGAGCCTATTGCCAGGGCAATGAGACTTATAGTAATTTTGGAATTCATGATTATGAGGGAGTTGTAGTTTACGGATCAATCCAGAATGTGTAACCGAGCCAGCCGATGCCCGTGTCGCCTTCGCGGTTATAGCTGGGGCTGTGGTCAGCATGACGGCGAGGGTCGACCTTTTTCGAGACTGATTTCTCGGCGGCTTTGACAACCTTGGCGAAATTTTTTGATGCACCGAGACTTTCGGCCCATTTGCCGGTAATTTCTTCAAATCGGTAATTATTCATGTCGTCAAACAGACCTTGCAGCCCCTCGATTTTCTCCATGTCGTCGAGGCGCCAGATGCGGTTGTTGTCAAGATAAGCGGTCGCTTCGTTTGGCTGCGGCTGAGCCGTTGTGGCGGTCTGCTGCCGGTTGTCAGAGTTCACAGATGCGGCTGATGTTTCAGCCGGCTGAGCAGACTGGGCGGCCGGTTGTGAAGATTGATAAACTTCGGCTGTGGGTCTTTCGGCAGGAGAGTCGCGGAAGAGACCGATGATTGCCATCAGCAAGATACCGGCGAGCAAGCCTCCGGCTGCCCATATCCATTTCTCAAAACGCTCATAGAGAGTCTTGTCAGTGGCGCGGCGTAGACGGTTGACGCGCTCGGGGCCTTCTAAGATTTTCCCCGACACGGCATATCCGGCGATAGGACTGCGCTGTATGGGCCGCGAGCTTTCGAGTTCAAATTCGAGCTCGGAGCGCCCGTCAGGCATTATAACGGGGATTGAGAAAACGTAGCTTACCGAAGCTCCATCTTTGTCTTTAGGCTCTTCGGAGTCCGCTTCATAAGCAGGGTCGGTCTGCGGCTCATCATCCTCGCTGTCATCGTAAGCGCCGTTAAGGTCGGTCATAGAGTTGGGGAGCGGAGAAAGCGAGTTGTCTAACAGACAGACAGCCTTATAGTCGCTCCACTCGGGTCGGTAGAGCCCTTCGGCGAGGATTTCAGAAATAGTCAGCGAAGCGCCATTGCCATATGATAGGAACGCATAATCGGAGCCACGCGACGGCTTGATGCGCGGCGCCTTGTCGCGAAGGTCATATTCGCGGCTAAATAGCTCACGCAGTCGGTTCATGTCTTCCTCGGTCACCGCCTTTGCAAGCACCGTGGAGCTTACGGCGTCAAGCACTTCCTTAAGGTCCTCAGCCATTAAGTCGAGATTTTTGTCGACGAAGATGGTGGCATCAAGGTGGTTGGGCTTAGTCGGGGGAATGGTGCGGATAATGTGGATGGCATAGCCTCCTTGCACATTAGTGACAATAAAAAAGACAGTTTTTGCCGACGGCGGATAGTCGATAAGCGCGACGGCCGCTTTCATGTCAGAGGCTGCGCGGCGGCCTTCGTCAGAGGGGTTTATCTCGGCCAGACGAGCCGACTCGCGCGCAGATTTCGATATATATAGTTGCAGAGTGTTCATACTTCTGCAAAAATAATCAAAATCGCCCAAGCGAGAAAATTATCCTCACTAAAATAAGCGTAATCTAAAAAATAGGTTGACAAGTAGCAACTTCACGGAGTTGCGATTATTAACGGTTACATTCTGTGTATTCTGTGTAGACATTGGACAGCAAACTAATTGCATTTAATGAGGCAATTTACTACTTTTGCCAATAAAGTCTGAAGCTAAAAATTATTTTTTTTATGAAAGAACTCAAAAAATTCTTTAATCGCCTTTTTGTATTGTCATTAGTGTTAATAATATGCATTTCTTGTAACACAGATGAGCCTCAAGAGTCTCAAGACACTATAGACTCTCCCACTGTAGATAATCCAGAGGATAAGATTGAGTATTATGTCAAATATGAATCCTACGTTTCAATTCCAAGTTCAAAATATATAACAATTGCAATTACTGTTGAAACCGAAAAAGGCAGACAATCATTAAACGTCCCTAGAACCTGGGAAGGTGTTTTTGGTCCATTTAATGAATTAACGACCTTGTATGTAGCCTCAAATACAGGGGGATATAATGAGAATATGACTAGTTGTACTGGACGTATTTCAATATGTAGAGGAAACCAACCTTTTATTCTAAAAGCAGAGAAAAGCAGCAAGGGCACTTCATATGCTTTGAGTTATACGGTAACTAAAGAGGATTTAAAATAATAGTTAAGATAGATTCGTGCGATCCAATCTACCCATGATTATAAATATCTCCAAATTCCGCTTCTACGAAAATTACATGAAAAATTCTACCGACCTGCAAGCCTATAAACGGATGATTTTCTTTGTCTACACGAAAAACATGTAATTTTTCCACATCGTCTGTGATAAGGTCACTCACGCACTTTAAATCAGGTTTGATTTTGAATTTAGGGATTGGTTCGAGTCCGTATTCATGCTTGCGAGAACGTCTAATTTCGCTCCAGCCTTTTTCTGACAGCTCTCTCAACCGGTTTAGAAAACCCATGAAGAAATCTGCATTGTTACATTTTTTGATTGAATTTGGCCGAAAATAGCGGAATGAAAACAAAGGGTAATCTATCTTGGCAAGCTCAGTTATTTCTTTGTGTGAAATAACGTTGTTTTCTATTAGTGAGCGAATTGGGTCAAATCCATCACCACTATCCTTCCTGCGCTTAGCCACTACACTTTCAATTTAGTCTGGTAAGGAAGAAGTCTTTCATAGCTTTATGTGAGATTACATGGCCTTTCCCTGTCGGAGTATTTTGCCAAGGAGATTCATTGTGGGTTAGTTCTATCAGTCCCTCAGCAGAGTATTTGCCATACATATCATATACTTTGCAGAAAAGGCGCCATTCCTCATCGTCCATATCACATTCAATATCCTCATTTGGTGTAATTCCGTTTCGCCCATATGATTCAAATTCATGATACATGGTGGGTACAACTGGACCATACATCCAAGCCTCAATCTCCTCATCAAATAACGGTGTACCAAAATATGCAAGATGAAATCCTTGCTGATAATATAGCATCTTCTGAAGTTTGAGGTTAGTCATTAACTCTCCCACACCCTCATATGCGAGGCGTAGAAGCTCATTTGCTATTTGTATTACTGGGTAAGCCATTTGATGTTGGTGGTGATTGTGAAATTAATTTACGCAAAGGTATGTATAAAAGTTTATATAAGCCAAATAATTAACTAAATATTTAACTTGTTAAAATCGGTAGGTATATTGCGAAGGCATACTGCTAGTTTTTTCATAAACTTATCAAAAACTCAAACGGCCCGGAGCTTGGGAGCTTAGGGCCGATGTTGACGTTGAGCAAAGATATATATTTTTAAGCATCGCCGAGAGTGCAATTATGCTTTCTGAGGAGAGACGTCTGCGGTAATTTCACCCACAACAGCTTGGAGATTTCAATCTCTGACGGTCACCGCTCCCGGTTTTCATTCACTTTGTAAATTAAACGTTTGGAGCGGCCGAATGGTTCACAATTCACCAGATTAATGTACGAATCATTCGATTTCTTGTGCGGTAGTAGCTGCGTCAGAAAGGCGCATTTTACCATCGTTTGCTTTAAGTTTCAACTGTACGATTTTTTCGTACACTTCACTTCCTTGGAGTTTCTATAAGATTTACTTCACCATTTTTGAGAAGGGGGCAGGGAGGGGGGTGGAGAAGTTCATGTCGGCGCGAGTGACGGGGTGAGCGAAGCGCAGCGACATGGCGTGGAGGGCAAGGCGATGGATGGGCGATGTCTTGGCGCCATATTTGCGGTCTCCGGCTATGGGATGGCCGAGGTCTTTCATGTGGACGCGTATCTGGTTTTTGCGGCCGGTCTCGAGCTGCACTTCAACAAGCGAATAGCCGTTGGCAGAGCGGAGTGTGCGATAACGTGTTACGGCGAGCTGCCCGGCGGCAGGGTCATCAGTGGAGTAGACCTCATGCTGAGAATTCTCGGCAAGGTAGCTACGTATCTCGCCCTCGGGTGGGTCGAGCTTACCTTCGACCACGCAGACATAACGGCGCTCGAGCACCATGTTGTTCCAATTATGCTGCATAGCCTCCTTGGCCTTGACATTTTTTGCAAACATCATCAGTCCAGATGTGTGCTGGTCGAGACGGTGGACAATAAAGACCTTGTTACGAGGGTCTACGCGCTTGAGATAGTCGCGGAGGATAGAGTATGCTGTGCCGGTCTTGATTTTGTCGGTGCCGACCGATAGCAGCCCGTAGCCTTTGTTGACCACTACGATGTCATCGTCCTCGTAGACTATCGACAGGCGCGGATTGCGCAGTGTCTGAAACTCGCGCGAGGTGTTGACGGCAACGTTGTCGCCCGGCTTTAGCTCCTGGTCAAATTGGGTGGTGACGTTGCCGTTGACCATCACCTGACGATGTTTGAGAAAGTCTTTTACAGTCGTGCGCTTGCGGTCGGGCATCGCAGAGAGGAGAAAGTCGAGCAACTTGCCGGCGGCTGTCGGCTTGAAATGAAGTATTACGTCGGGACGGAACGGCGCGCGTTCCGCTCCCGGCTTAGCTGATAAGTTTTTACGCATGTTAGGAGGACGTTAGTTAAGCCTTTTTGCGCGTGGCGCGTGTTTTCTTAGGCTTGGTTTCCTGAGAGTTGACAATCTCCATAGCCTCGTCATAGGTCAGCGAAGCAGGGTCAGCGACCGTACGGGGTATTTTGAAGTTGTCTTTTTTATATGAGATATAGACACCATAGCGGCCATTGAGGATACGCAGGTCTGCGTCCTGGTCAAAGACCTTGACAACCTTTTTCTCTTCGGCCTCACGCTTGGCGTTAATGAGTTCGATTGCTTCGTCGAGCGAGAGGGCGGCAGGGGCTATGTCCTTAGGTATTGAGACAAATTTACCCTGGTGGCGCACATAGGGCCCGAAACGACCGATAGCGACAACGACTTCGCCGCCTTCGTATTCACCGATTGTGCGCGGAAATTCGAAGAGTCGCAGGGCCTCGTCGAGAGTGATTGTCGACACCGACTGACCTTTGAGCAGCGAAGCGAAACGCGGCTTCTCGTCGCCCTCGCCTGTGCCAATCTGGACGAGCGGACCGAAACGGCCAATCTTTACGCTGACCTGTTCGCCGGTGGCAGGGTCTGTGCCGAGCACGCGCTCGCCGACCTTGTGCTCGAGCTTTATGGTGAGTGCTTTGTCAACCTCGGGGTGGAACACTTCATAGAAGTCGCTCATTTCATTGGCCCACGGCAATTTGCCTTCGGCAATTTCGTCAAACTTCTCTTCGACGCGAGCTGTGAAATTATAATCGAGGATGTCAGGGAAATATTCGGTGAGGAAGGTATTTACCACCACGCCTATGTCGGTCGGCAGCAGTTTGCCTTTCTCAGATCCGACGGTTTCGGTTTTCTTGCGGTCGGTGATTTTACCTTTCTTGAGTGTCAGGGTGTCGAAGGTGCGCTTTACGCCTTCTTTTTCGCCCTTTTCGACGTATTCGCGCTGCTGGATGGTTGAGATTGTCGGAGCGTAGGTCGAAGGGCGGCCGATGCCGAGTTCTTCCATCTTCTTGACGAGCGACGCCTCGGTGTAGCGCGGCGGCTGCTGGGTGAAGCGCTCGATGGCTGTAATCTCCTCGGGTTGGAGCGTCTCGCCGACTGACACTTTAGGCAGGGTGAGCAGACCCTCTTCGGCCTCCTCGTCGTCGCGGCTCTCGATATAGACACGCAGGAAGCCGTCAAACTGGATTGTCTCGCCGTTGGCAACGAAATGCTCCGAGCGAGTCGATGGCTGAATGTCGATAGTCGTTTTTTCGACCTGGGCGTCTGACATCTGAGAAGCGATGGTGCGCTTCCAGATTAGGGCATAGAGGCGCTTTTCCTGAGCCGTGCCCTCGATTGTGGCATTGCTGATATATGTCGGACGGATAGCCTCGTGAGCCTCCTGAGCGCCCTTTGAGCTGGTGTGATAGCGGCGCACGTGGAGATACTCTTCGCCGATATTGCGCTTGATTTCGTCAGAGATTGAAGCGATGGCTTCGTTTGAGAGGTTGACAGAGTCAGTACGCATATAGGTGATATGGCCGGCCTCGTAAAGACGCTGGGCCACCATCATGGTCTGTGACACGGTGAAGCCGAGTTTGCGCGACGCCTCCTGCTGCAGGGTTGAGGTTGTGAACGGTGGCGCCGGGCTTTTCTTAATCGGGCGCACGTTGATGTCGCTGACCGTGAAGGTTGCGTTGGCGCAATCCTGTAGGAATGATTTTGCCGCGGCCATGTCCGGCAGGCGATGGCTTAACTCTGACTTGATAGAGTGTGTTTCATCGACAGAGAAGTTAGCGTTGACTCTGAAATATGGTTCGCTTACAAAATTTTTGATTTCGTTTTCACGCTCGACGATAAGACGCACGGCGACCGACTGCACGCGGCCTGCTGACAGCGCAGGTTTAATCTTTTTCCACAGCACCGGCGAAAGCTCAAAACCCACTATGCGGTCAAGCACACGGCGCGCCTGCTGGGCGTCGACACGGTTGAGGTCGATTGAGCGAGGGTTGGCGATAGCGTGAAGGATAGCGTTCTTTGTGATTTCGTGGAAGACTATGCGGCGAGTGTTTTCGGGTTTTAGTCCGAGCACTTCATAAAGATGCCAGGCGATAGCCTCTCCCTCGCGGTCCTCATCGGAAGCCAGCCATACGGTTTCGGCTTGCGAAGCTGCCTTCTTGAGTTCGCTGACAAGCTGCTTCTTGTCTTCGGGGATTTCATAAATCGGCTGGAAACCGTTGTCTATGTCGATGCTGAAATTCTTTTTTCTCAGATCGCGAATGTGACCGTAGCTCGACATGACTTTGTAGTCTTTGCCGAGGAATTTTTCTATGGTTTTCGCTTTTGCAGGAGATTCGACTATTACGAGATTTTTCAGCATATTATTGTTAATTTAAATTTTCGAGCGACAAATGTAGTCAAAAAAATTCAACTACACATTATTTATTATATTATTTAATATGTGTAAGCATTTAAAAACCATCAAAGCCCTCCAAAAAAGGTATCTCTGTTTGTGGGATAATCATAGAGGATGTCTCAATTTCTCTACTTTGTTGTATTTGCAAGTTTTCAGAGTAAAGATTATTAAACTTTTTATTAATAAAAAGGTCATACTTATATAGACCAACTGCATTATGAAAAAATTATCCATTATAATAT
>CAMWQZ010000020.1 GCA_947176515.1 uncultured Bacteroidales bacterium
CCCTATCGTCGAGGATGGCACGCTTGCCGACGATATTGCTCGCCGTGATTTCACCATCAACGCCATGGCGATTTCTGTGAGTGAACACAATTTTGGTGAGCTTCTCGATTTTTATGACGGACTTGGCGACATAGAGCGCCGCATAATCCGCACACCACTCGACCCTGATATAACCTTCAGTGACGACCCTCTCCGCATGCTGCGCGCAATCCGTTTTGCCACTCAGCTCCAATTTGACATCTACCCCGAGACTTTCGACGCCATATGCCGTAATGCTCAGCGCATTGAGATTATCACCCCCGAACGCATCAAAGACGAGCTGTCAAAAATCATGCGTGCGACCAAACCGTCAATCGGTTGGGACCTGCTCCTGAAATCCGGGCTTCTCAAACTTATAATGCCAGAGTTAGCTGCCTTGAAAGGCGTAGAAGTTGTAAACGGCAGAGGCCATAAAGACAATTTTTATCACACTTTGGGCGTTCTTGATAATGTGGCGGCAAAGTCTGACAACGAATGGCTAAGATGGGCAGCGCTTTTCCACGACATAGCAAAACCCATCACCAAGCGCTATGATTCTGCTATTGGCTGGACATTCCACAACCACAATATCATCGGTTCAAAGATGATTCCACGCATATTCAAGCGTTTACGCATGTCGCAAGGCGCCGAGATGCGCTATGTCCGTAAACTCGTTGAGCTCCACATGCGACCGATTGCCCTTGTTGAAGACGAAGTGACCGACAGCGCTGTGCGCCGACTCATGAATTATGCCGAAGAAGACCTTGATGACCTCATGATTCTTGCCCGTGCCGATATAACGAGCAAAAATGAGGAAAAGAAGCAACGTTTCCTCGACAATTTCGACATTGTAGAAGAGAAATTTAAAGAAATCAGGGCAAAGGATGCCGAGCGAGCCAAACGCAATCCTGTCGACGGTACCGAGATTATGCATATATTCGGGCTTCCGCAATCACCGACCGTAGGATTTTTCGCCTCTAATCTCAAGCAGGCTATTAAAGACTGTGAGATTGAGGATACTCGCGAAGCGGCCCTCGCTTATCTTCTTGAGCTCGCCAGACAGAACGACATCCCCGTTGTCAACTATCCTGCCGAGCTATCGCAAACTGACTCGTAAAACAATCTCTCATCTGACAAATATATATGTACTACGTAACAAAACGCCTCGAAATTTCAGCTGCTCACCGCCTTGCTCTCGACTACGAGAGCAAATGCACATCACTCCACGGCCACAATTGGATTGTCACTGTGCATTGCCGCGCAAAAGAGCTTAATAGCAACGGCATGGTAACTGATTTCACCGATATCAAGCGGCTCGTGACTGACCGGCTAGACCACGCATGCCTTAACGACGTCCTGCCATTCAACCCCACTGCTGAAAACATTGCCCGTTGGATTTGCGACAATGTAGACAACTGTTATCGTGTTGACGTTCAAGAAAGCGAAGGTAACATTGCCAGCTATGAAAAAGACCTATAAAGTCAACGAAATATTTTACTCACTGCAAGGCGAAGGTTTCTTCACCGGCACGCCGGCCGTCTTTCTCAGATTCTGCGGCTGCAATCGCCGATGCCCATTCTGCGACACTGATTTTGCAGACGGCACAGAGATGACTGCTGACGAAATTATTTCAGCGGTCACACCTTTCCAATCGCGCCACATAGTTATCACCGGTGGCGAGCCTACCCTCCAGCTCGACTGTGACCTGGTGCGCGCTCTTAAAGCATCGCGTTTTTTCATTCAGATTGAGACAAACGGCAGCAATCCTGTGCCGACGGGCGTCGACTGGGTTACATGCTCTCCTAAAGACGCACCGTGGCGTGTTGACCGCATCGACGAACTTAAAGTTGTATATCAGGGACAGGATGTTGAAGCCCTGATCCAGCTTTTACCGGCCCCTCGTCTCTTTTTGCAGCCATGCTCTGGCGAGAATATCAATGAGACTATCAACTATATTTTAGCTCATCCTCACTGGAGGCTGTCACTCCAAACTCACAAACTAATAAATATTCAATGAGACTCTCCCGTAACATATTTTTGATTGCTGCCCTCACATGCGCCTTTCTTGCCGATGCTCAGACGCCCTCTACCGAGTCTTTATCTGAGACCATCGTTGCAACCACTCCATTGTCAAAAAATGACCAATGGCATAACTTGAAAAAATGGGTGTCGCTGACTTTCGACAACTCCAGCGTCATCGACATGCAGGACGAGGGGCGTGGCACAATGATTATAAAATGGAGTTGCCCGGTAAAACTCGAATCAGACTACATTTCAGCCAATGCCATTTCAACCTACGTCATTGACGTGCGCGATGGCAAATACCGTCTGCAACGCATTAATCCGCGTATAAGCTTCCAGTTCAGCCGCCCTGACGTCTACGAGTCTCTCGACCCCGAGCGTGCCGAGCAAGCCACCTCTGATATTCGACTGATTAACGGCATCGCTACAAGAGTCTATGAAGGTGCCTTTGAATGGCCAGCTAATGAGCGCTACGACGAGCTCATCGATGCTTGCCGCGAGGTGCTTAGCGCTACACCGCAATACCGCACAGACCGTGACCGCGACAAAGGCAAAATCACTGACGAATGGCGAAAAGCCGAACACAACTGGAAACTGCTCCGCACTCCTCTCCTTACCCTCAAAAATCTCGACGCATCAATGGTCGAATCACTTAATAAGGCGTTGAAAGAAAACGATGATTTCTAAAATACGACAAATATTATTTACTCTCGCTATGTTTGTGTGCAACGCCGCAGTTGCGCAGCCCTCTGACACGATAGTGAGCTTTGTCAACATATATCCCGGCTCAGAAATTTACGAGCTCGAAGGCCATTCGGTCATCCGTCTCGAAATGCCGGAAGCTGATATCGCCATAAGCTACGGAACCTATGATTTCGACCAACCTAACTTCGTCTATCGCTTTGTCAAGGGTGAGACTGACTATTGGGTGACAGCAATTCCGTGGGACTATATCGAGCGAGCATACTCTCGCGAAAACCGACGCATCGTTGCCCACCGCCTAAACCTCACCTCTCAGCAAAAACAGAGATTAATCGACCTGCTGAAATATAATCTTCAGCCTGAAAACCGCACATATCGCTACAATTATGTCAAAGATAATTGCGCAACGCGCCCCTTGAACATGGTCGAAGCTGCCTTGGGTGATTCAATTGTGCTTGGTGAGGCTTTGCAGCCTCTGGATTCCGAGCAAAGTTTTCGGTCTGTGATGCGCCACTACCATGCCAACTATCCCTGGTATCAATTTGGCATTGACCTCGCGCTCGGCAGTGGCATTGACTACCCCATCTCTAATCGCGAAAAGGCATTTGCCCCCGTTGTGCTCGACTATCAGCTACTCGAAGCGACTGTCAATGGCAGTCGTCTTGTTGACACAGTTTTAGTTGTTAATGATATGCGCCCCGATGCAGCTGTGCTTGCTCCCACACCTTGGTATGCCTCACCAATTGCAGTTTGCACCCTAATTCTTATAATTGCGATATTATTAACTATCAAAGACTTGCGAAGAAAAAAAATTACGCGATGGTTTGACGCCACCCTTTTCGGTATATTTGGCTTGGCCGGATGTGTAATCACCTTTTTGGTATTCATTTCGGTTCACGAGGCAACCTCGCCTAACATTTTGCTGCTTTGGCTTAACCCTTTTTGCCTGATTCCAACGATTTTTATATGGATTAATCGCTGCAAACTGATCATTTTCTCATATCAAATTGTTAACTTTGTGGCTCTGATGGTTCTGCTTACGCTTTCTGCATTCGGTGTGCAGGTGCTCAACCTCGCCTTCATTCCGCTAATCCTTGCTGATGCAATTAGAGCCGCCAGCTATATATACTTGAATATCAAATCTATAAAATGTCGCGAATAAATTCGTCCATTTCATCACGATTAGTCGTTGTGCTATTGGCTTCGATGGTTGGCATGACTTTGCCAGCTGCCGAAAACAAGGCTCAGCCACGCCTTGTAGTGGGAATCGTCGTTGACGGTCTGCAGGCTGATTATATCAACAATCTTCGTGATTATTTCTCTGACGGTGGTTTCAAACGCTTGCTGCGCGACGGCGTAGTAATTGCAAACGCCGATTATGGCACATCTGTCGACCCTGCGGCAGCCGCAGCTATGGTGATGACAGGCGCGTCACCTTCGGTCAATGGTATAAGCGGACAATTTATATACGATGTCTCTGGAAGCCGCCTTGAGCCTACGCTTTTTGACCCAAATTCAATAGGTAACTTCACGACTGATACATACTCTCCGCAGAAACTGCTTGTCAGCACGATTGCCGATGAAGTGCGCATCGCTGGAGGCGGCGTAACTGATGTCTACGCTCTTGCCCCTGATGTCCAGCAAGCTCTCATCCTCGGGGGTCACGCTTGCAACAGCGCGTTTTGGATTGACGATCACAATGGCAACTGGGCTACCACCACTTTCTATCGCGATGTCCCCCCAGTGGTAGGTGGACGCAACCGCCTGATTCCCCTACAGTCTCGTCTCGACACCATGACCTGGACTCCGCTCCTTCCTGTTGTCGACTACCCGATTGTCCCTGACCACCTGAAACGCTACCCGTTTAAATACGCCTATTCTCATGGCAATTCTGATAGATATGCCATGTTTAAAAATTCAGCCCCTGTCAACCATGAGGTTACCTCGCTTGCCACTGAGTTTATCAATACTCTCGGCCTCGGCAAACACGACGGTGTCGACATGCTGAACCTCACTTACACCCTTCAGCCGTTTGAGTTCGCCAAAAACACTGACAATCGCCTCGAACTGATTGACAGCTACATTCGTCTCGACCGCAATCTTGAGCAGCTATTCAATACGGTCGACCGTGCTACTGGCGGCAATTCCGTTATATTCCTTGTCGCCACTCCTCCCTCGTCGACCGTCCGCCGCGACGAAGAGAAATGGAATATCCCTTACGGAGAGTTTTCTACCCGTAAGGCTGGCTCGCTGCTCAACATGTATCTCATTGCCGTTTACTGCACTGGCGAATGGGTTAAGGGATATTTCAACGGTCATTTCTACCTTAACAATCAACTCATCAAAGATAAGAATCTTGACCCCAAAGCCGTGCGCGCAGATGCCGCGTCGTTTGTGGCCCGAATGAGCGGAGTTAAGGATGTCTTTACTATCGACCAGATATTCTCTGGTGACGCAGGCGAAAACGCTGCCGCCCTTAAACGCAACACTCATATCCCCACCGCCGGTGACATTTTTGTCAACGTTATCCCTGGCTGGGAAATTGTCAACGACTTTTCATTCGATAAATCAGTATCTAAGAAAAACCGGGTTGAGCGTATCACCTCTACCACGGCTCCTGCGTTTATTCTCGCGCCCGACGTGAAACCTCAACGCCTCGACAAGCCTATTGATGTACGTGTTATTGCTCCGACGGTTGCAAGACTGCTACGCATCCGCTCGCCCAACGCTGCGGCTCTTCCGGCATTAGAACTTAACTGATGCCCCCTCTCCACCGCTATTCTATCAATCCAATTTTTTTATTTAGTTTTAAAATTCTTATAACCATATACTCATGTCATTCGTACAAGTATTAAGTAAAATTTTTGGCAACAAGTCGCAGCGTGACCTCAAAGCCATCAAACCCATTGTTGATAAAATAAAGGCTATAGGCCCCACTCTCGAAAACCTTTCTAACGACGAGCTCCGCGCACGCATTGATGCCGTGCGCGCTGACCTCGCAGCTGCCACTCAGGCTGACTCTACCGAAATTGCATCACTGCGTGAGACAGTCGAAAACCTACCTTTCGAGGAGCGTCAGCCGATTTGGGACAAAATCGACAAACTCGAAAAAAACATCCTCGACATCCTCGAGGACAAGCTCAACGAGCACTTACCCGAAGTGTTTGCTGTCGTTCGTGAGACAGCCTCTCGCTTTGCTAAGAGCGAGACCATCGAAGTGACTGCCACTGACCTCGACCGCGAACTCGCCGGTCAGGGACGCGACTTCGTGTCTATCGAAGGCGACAAGGCCATCTGGAAAAACCATTGGCTCGCCGGCGGCAACGAAATCAAGTGGGACATGGTCCACTACGACGTTCAGCTCATCGGCGGTATCGTGCTCCATCAGGGTAAAATCGCCGAAATGGCGACTGGTGAAGGTAAGACCCTTGTTGCAACCCTCCCGGTGTTCCTCCGTTCGCTTTCACGTCGCGGCGTCCACGTTGTAACCGTCAACGACTACCTTTCAAAACGTGACTCTGAATGGATGGGACCGTTATATATGTTCCATGGTTCGACTGTCGACTGTATCGACAAACATGAGCCTAACACGCCCGAGCGTCGCGCGGCTTATGAATGTGACATAACATTTGGTACAAACAACGAGTTTGGTTTCGACTACCTTCGCGACAACATGGCGATGACCCCTGGTGACCTCGTTCAGCGCAAACACTATTACGCTATTGTCGATGAGGTCGACTCAGTGCTTATCGACGATGCCCGTACACCGCTTATCATCTCAGGTCCCGTGCCTAAGGGCGATGACCAGTATTTCGATGAGTATAAAGCTAATGTCCAGAAAGTCGTAGAGGCTCAGCGCCGCCTCGTCACTAAGATTCTTACCGAAGCCAAGTCAAAACTCGCTTCTGACGACAAGGAAGTCAAAAAAGAAGGCGCACTCCTGCTTTTCCGTGCCTACAAAGGCCTCCCGAAAAACGGCGCGCTGATTAAATTCCTGAGTCAGGAAGGCATGAAAAATATCCTTCTTGAAACCGAGGCTCACTATCTTCAGGACAACGGCCGCGAAATGCCTACTGTCACTGACCCCCTCTACTTCGTTATTGACGAAAAGAACCGTAGCGTTGACCTTACCGATAAGGGTATCGACGAGCTCACGGGCAAAACTAACGACCCTCAGTTCTTCGTGCTCCCCGACATTGCCTCTCAGCTTTCAGAAGTCGAGACTATAGCCGACCCGGCTGAGCGTCAGCTGCGTAAGGACGAGCTCATGCAGAACTACGCGGTCAAGGCAGAGCGTGTCCACACCGTGAGCCAGCTTCTCAAAGCCTACACCCTCTTTGAAAAAGACGTCGAATACGTCATCGACGACAATAAGATTAAGATTGTCGACGAGCAGACCGGCCGTATCATGGAAGGTCGCCGTTACAGCGACGGTCTCCACCAGGCAATCGAGGCTAAGGAAGGCGTCAAAGTCGAGGCTGCGACCCAGACCTTCGCCACAATCACCCTACAGAACTATTTCCGTATGTACCACAAGCTCGCCGGTATGACTGGTACTGCTGAAACCGAGGCTGGCGAACTTTGGGATATCTACAAACTCGACGTTGTTACGATTCCGACCAACAAACCCGTTGCTCGTATCGACATGAACGACCGCGTCTACAAGACCAAGAAAGAAAAATATGCCGCCGTCATCGACGAAATTGTCAAATTGCGCGACGCTGGCCGTCCGGTGCTTGTCGGCACAACATCGGTCGAAATTTCCGAGTTACTTAAACGAATGCTCGACATGCGCAAGATTGACTCTCAGGTGCTCAATGCCAAGCTCCACCAGAAAGAAGCTCAGGTCGTGGCCCTCGCCGGTCAGAAAGGCATGGTGACTATCGCAACCAACATGGCAGGTCGTGGTACCGACATCAAGCTTACACCCGAAGTAAAAGAGGCCGGTGGTCTCGCCATCATCGGCACAGAGCGTCACGAGTCTCGACGCGTCGACCGCCAGCTCCGCGGACGTTCAGGCCGTCAGGGTGACCCGGGTTCTTCAATCTTCTTCGTTTCATTCGAAGACCAGTTGATGCGACTCTTTGCTACTGACAGCGTCATGAAGTGGCTTGACCGCTTCGGTCTCCAAGAAGGCGAGCCTATCGAACACAAGATGGTCACCAACGCTATCGAGAAAGCCCAGAAACGCGTCGAAGAAAACAACTTCGGCATCCGTAAACGCTTGCTCGAATACGACGACGTGATGAACAAGCAACGTACTTACATCTACAACCGCCGTCATCACGCCCTGCTCGGCGAACGCATCGGCATCGACATCGCCAACATGCTCTATGACTGCGTCGAGAATATTGTAATGACTTATGACCAGCCCCACGACTACGCCGACTTCTGCCTCGAGCTCTTCAAAGTGCTCAGTATAGAGTCTCCGCTCACTGAGGAAGAGTTCCGCAGCCTCGACAAGGAAGACCGTGTTGAGCGCGTCCGCGAAGTCGCTATGGAAGCCATGAACCGCCGCAACGAGCACATCCGCGAAGTTGCCCTCCCCGTCATAACTCAGCTCGTCCAGACCTCAGATTATAAAGGCCGCATCATCGTGCCTATCACCGATGGCAAACGAGTGTTCAATCTCCGCGTCGACCTTCAGGAAGCCTATGCTACAGAGTGTCGTTCTATCATTAAGGAATGGCAGAAGGCTCTGCTTCTCGTCACCATCGACGAACTCTGGAAAGAACACCTTCGCGAACTCGACCAGTTGCGCCAGTCTGTCCAGAACGCAAGCTACGAGCAGAAAGACCCCCTCGTAATCTACAAGGTCGAGTCTTTCCACCTCTTCGAGTCTATGCTCAATCAGCTCAACGTTAAGACTATGTCAGCGCTCATGCGCGCCCAGATTCCTGTCCGTGCTCCGCGCGAACAGGCTCCCAGCGAAAACAGCGGCGAACCCCAACAGCAGCAGCGTCCCCAGCCTGAGGTGAAACAGGCTGCTCCAGAAATGCCGCGCAATAATCAGGTCAACTATCGCACATCGCGACCTGGTCTCCCTGGCGAAGAAGCTCAGCGTCAAGCTGCTTCTGCACGTCAGAACGCACCTCAGAAGCCAATGCCAGCAAATGCTGGCCCGAAGATTGGGCGTAATGACCCATGTCCTTGCGGTTCGGGCAAAAAATACAAAAACTGCCACGGCCGCAACGCTTAAAATTGCACGGACATCGCTTTGCGATGATATTTATAGTAAATCGATTTTGCAACGAGCGAGTACCATCACCGGTATTCGCTCGTTTTTTATCAAATAATTTTTGCAGTTTCAATTCTAACGTTTATCTTTGCATCATAATAATATCAAAATAATATCATCATGGATAATAATAAGAATTGTGAATTCCCTTACGAGGGAAGAATTATGAGTGGCTTTGGCATGCTTGCGCTCATCTTTATACTGATTCCGGCAATTGTCGTGACTCTGTTTGTCGTCTTACCCTTTGAGCTCTATTGGATTGCCGGCATAACTGCCGCTCTGGCGTTTATCTGTATGGTCATACTCTCTTGCGGTCTGTTTGTCCAGCAACCTAACCAGGCTCGCGTGATGATATTCTTCGGCAAATACCGCGGATCATTCAAGCATACTGGCTACTTCTGGGTCAACCCCTTCATGACAAAGAAAAAAATATCGCTTCGCATCCGCAATATGGATATTCCCCCAATCAAGGTTAATGACAAAGTCGGCAATCCTGTAATGATTGGCATGGTTCTCGTCTGGAAAGTCCGCGACACCTACCGCGCAATTTTCGACATTGATGCCGGCGACGTGCAGAGCATCTCTGTCGGCAGCCAGTCGGTAACTGCAACCTCAGCCTCGGCCGGTGTAGCTAAAGCG
>CAMWQZ010000021.1 GCA_947176515.1 uncultured Bacteroidales bacterium
GGCTCGCTTAACGGCATCCTCGTCTTGGTCAAATGAATATAGATGACCATCAACGGAAAGGCGTTCGACCATGGCACGAGAGTGACCTCCACCGCCAAAAGTAGCGTCGACGTAAATTCCATCTGGCTTAATGTTCAGCGATTCAATTGTTTGTGGCAAAAGCGCAGGTATGTGATATACTTCTTGATTCATAATTTGCTGATGCGGTATCTTAGGCGATATTTGTGCGATGTAAAGTTACTCAAAATTGCTGATAATTTACAAATCAAAACTGCATAATTGTGGTTTTATGACATAAAAAGTTATCAACAATGGGATAACGCATTGGGGTGCAATGAGTAGAAATGATAGGAGGCACAGTTTGCAATTGCAAACTGTGCCTCCTGATTATTGTGTCGGAAAGTGTTAGTTTATTCAATTTTCTTGCGCCAAGCACGGCGTTTGCGATGCTGGCGACGTTCGAAATATTCCCATTGTTTCTGGACGCTTTCGTTTCCTTCGAGCTCGGGATTGCTTTCTGCGGCTTTATATCCTGCAGCAATGAATGCCGGAACTAGGTCTGCGAAAATAAGCGCATTAACACCTTTGTTTTGATATTCGGGCTTGACCGCAACTAAAAGAAGGTCTACAACGTCGGTCTTTCCCTTTAAAGCCTTGAGTAGGTGTACCCACCCAGTGGGGAAAAGTTTGCCGCGACTTTTTATCAATCCTTCAGACAATGATGGCATTGAAATACCGACGGCAACGATTTCGTCGTTTTTATCAACTATGACCGAAACACAATCAAGTCTAATCAGGCCGAGATATTGGTCTACATAATAATCTATCTGTTTGTCGGTCAGTGGTGAAAAGCCATATAAGTTATCGTATGCTTCATTAATTAGCTTAAAAAGCGGCTTGCCGTATTTTTCTTTGACCGTTTTGCGAGATGTCAAAGGTACAGAGCGAAGATTGAACTTGGTTTTGACAATTTGAGCGACCCTTGCATACTTTTCGGGAAGAGCATCTGGGACTACCATGCGGTATTCGACCCAGTCGATATCCTTTTCGAAACCCAAGCGCACCATGTGGTCTACATAGTAGGGATAGTTATAAATTGTCGCCATAGTCCCTACCTCGTTGAACCCGTCAATTAGCATGCCTTCATGGTCCATGTCTGAAAACCCGAGTGGCCCAATAATCGTATCCATGCCATTGTCCTTACCCCAGTTTTCAACAGCTTTGAACAATGCGTCTGTAACTTCGGAGTCATCTATGAAATCGACAAAGCCGAAACGCAATTCTTTCACATTGTTTTTGCGATTAACAACGTCGTTAATTATGCCGGTGATGCGCCCGACTGGCCTTCCATCTTTATAAGCCATAAATGACTGGGCTCGGCATACATCGAATGCTGGATTTTTTTTTGGCGATAATGTGGCAATTTCATCAATAATGAGTGGGGGAACATAACAATTGTTCCCTTTGTATAAGTCTATAGCAAACTTTATGTATTGCAGAAGTTCGCTGCGCGTGGGTTTAAGTGGTTTGATGATGACTGACATATATGTGATGGCTGGCTTATCGTTTATCTGAAATTTCGATTGTTCTCATATCGGGTGCTGTCGGCTTGTATGGAGATGAGAGCCAAGCAAGCAGGGCAACCATTATGGCTAAAAATACAATAATAATGATGTATAATCGGTTGCCGTGGCGGTTTTCAACAGCCATGCGGAGATCGTTGATGTCGCGGTATCTGCGGTCTGCATCGACACACCGCTCTGCAACTTTGCGTAACTGAGGGTCATTGATACCACTTTTATCCAGAGTCTCGAGGATAATTGTTCCGAAGTTACGGATATCATCAGAAGCTTGCTCTGGAGTCAGCGCCGGGCGTTGTTCAAAACCTACATCTATTAACTTCAGGTTACCGATGTTTTCTGTAAATATTATTCGCTCGCTTCTTATGGGCAAGTGGGCGATATGGTTCGTCTGTATATATTCAAGGGCGCTGAGAAATTGACTTTTAAGTTTGTTGATATGTGTTTGAGTCACCTTTCCAGACTCAAGAAGTGACCTTAGCGAGTCTCCATAGACATCATCGGTGATTATACATCTGCCAATACCCGGCACATCCTCGAAATCATTAATCATAACGATGTTAGGATGGGCGAGATTATAGCGAGTGTCAAACTCCTTCTCAATCATCGCCTCATACTCGTCGACTCCATTATACTCTTTTTTGAGTGTTTTGAGCATTACCCATTTACCAAATTTCTTGGCGGTGTAGACGTCATAAAACTCTTCATCCCACTTTGGCAGGTGCTCAATCTCAGTCCAGCGTTCTTCGGTCGGTTTCATCGTTATGTCTAAATAGTTTATGCCTTGCAAATTTACGAAAAATATCTTAATCTTCAGTCAGTGGGATAGGCTGCAAGAAAAACCTTGCGGCTATTGAGGGCCTCACGAGAGGCATGCAGGCTTTTCAGTGATACGCGACCTACCATGTAATTATAGCCTTTCGATGAATAGCTTTCATAGATTTCTTCGAAGTGTAATAGGCCAAGGTCTACGGGGTCTGTATATCTAATGTATACTCTGAACGTAATGTCATCAGTGAATTTCGGCAGACTCGCCGAATGGCGCATTTTCTTATATTCGTATTTGTAATTATATAGACACGCTGTAATATCTGATAGCACGGCTGATGAGGTCGGCCGCGCGCCTGCTCCTCGTCCAAACATGAATTGTTTGTCGTAAAACAAGCCTTTAATGACTACGCCATTAAACTCGTCCTCTACTGAATATATATATTTGTTGCGTGAAATTAACTGGGGGATTACACACATTACCAATCGGTTGTCGGCAAGTTTCTCGACGTGTGCGACCAGCTTTATGCGCCGGTCCTTTTCTCTGGCAAAACGTATGTCGTCATCATTCATGTGGGTGATGCCGTAATTGAACACTTTTGAAGGGTCAACATAAACGCCAAACGCGTGAACTCCGATTATGACCAATTTGAAAAGTGAATCCCACCCGTCAAGGTCGAGTGTTGGGTTACTTTCAAGAAATCCTTCTTTTCGTGCAAGGTCGAGGGCGGCAGTGTGCGACATCCCGTCATTGAAGATTTTCGAAAGTATAAAATTTGACGAACCGTTCAGTATGCCCTTTACTGAAATCAGCAGGTCATTGTCGTAGTACTCCTCGAGATTTCTAATCACCGGAATAGAACCGCATGCTGATGCATCATAGAGTAGGGTGCTCTCATACTCTTTTTGAAGTTTGATTAGTTCGGGCAGTTTGTGCGCAAGCATTTTTTTGTTGCCGGTTACTACTGGCATCCTTAATTTTATAGCGCGGCTCACAATTTCGAATGAAGCTTCGGCATCATCGATAAGTTCTACAATGAAATTTATGTTAGGGTCATTGAATATGTCTTCGGCAGAATCGGTAAAATTAGCTGTAACTCCACGGTCGCGTGACGCATCGCGTACACAGATACGCTCGATAGAAACATTGGCGGTCGGTACATCGCGCAGTAATTCAAAAAGACCGCGGCCAACGGTGCCAAATCCGAATAAACCTATTTTTATATCTTTACTCATTATTATATTATAGACATTTTATCATTTAAGTGTTGTGTGCGAGAATAGAAATCGCGGATAAGATTGTCAAGTTTTTCATATTCAATCAAAAAACCATCGTGAGCATAGTCAGATTCGATTTCATGATACTCGGCTGACGGCAGCATTGACGCGAGTTCTCGATGATAGGAGGGCGGAAAAAGTATATCAGAACTTATTGCAACGACCATGCATTTTGCGGTTACTCGGCTAAGCGTTTCTTCGCCGGAGCCGCGTCCGCGAGAGACATCGTGAGAATCGGTCGATTTACACATCTTTATATAGCTGTATGCGTCGAAGCGGTCGCATAATTTTTTCCCTTGGTATGCCTGATAGCTATGGACACGACGTTCAAATGGTGAATGATTTTTATCTTTGTCATCTTGCGTGCTGTCATATGCCGCTTGTCCGCGATAGCTAAGGAGTCCGATTACCCTTGCTGCCGCAAGCCCCTTGGCACCTGCGTCAGCTCGAGCTTCTCCAAAACTATTGTCGGCTTCGATTGCCATATACATCGCCTTGTTTATTGCTGCAAGCCACGGGCGGCAGCGATAGTCTGTGGCGATTAGTACGGCGCGTTGGGCAATTTCAGGCTCTGAAACAAGCCACTCTATAGCCTGAAAACCTCCGAGCGATGATCCGACGATAGTGTTGATTTGCTTTATCCCAAGATGTTGGGCGAGTAAACTGTGGCACATCACCATGTCTCTTACCGTCACGTCAGGGAAATTATTATAATAAGGTGTGCCTGTATTTGGATCGATTGATGTCGGACCTGTAGAACCATAACATGATCCGATAACGTTTGCACACACTACAAACCATTTGTCAGGGTCAAGAAAACGACCCTGTTCAACTGTGTGGGGCCACCAGTCCGATACATCAGAGTCGGCAGTTAGTGCGTGCATTACCCACACGACATTGTCACGTTTCGGCGATAGTTTGCCAAATGTGTTGTATGCTATTGTGACTTCGGGCAATGTTATGCCCGTTTCAAGTGTGATGGGGTGCTTATGCACATAATATTCTCTCATCTTATAAACTCTTTGAGCTTTCTAATTAGAGCATCGGCTCCTTGTAATTGGTCGGGCGCATATTGCGCGGCAATACGCTGATTATCGACTATATATACCCGTGGGATGCCTTTCGAGGCGAAAAGATTGTAAATCTTTCGGTCTGACTGTGGGGCATATGGTATGGTTAGTTTATTGTCTTCCCAAAAATGGGCGGCTTTATCTTTGTCTTGTTCACGTCCGATTGCAATCCATACTATTGATGTGTAGGTTTGTTCGTAGGCTTTTTGCATTTCTGGGAGTTCTTTGCGGCAGTCGATACAATCGGTATTGAAAAATACTATTACCGCAACGTTGTCAGAAATGTCGGAACTTGAAAAAACTGAGCCGTTAGAAGTCTTTACTTGAAATTCGGGTAACTTAGAGCCGTCAGCTATTGACCACGAGTCACTATAGCTTTCGCCATCGGTGATGCACGATGCAAATCCGATGGCGAAAAAAATAATGACTATTTTTAATAATCTTGACAACCCGATTATTTTACGACTTTAATAACATGTTTGCCCGAACAAATTACATATATACCATCCGGCAGTGATGCTATTGAAAGACTTGTTGCGTTATCATCTTTCAAAACGAGGCGGCCTGTTGACGAGTATACTTCAATTGTACCTGGTGTTAAAAGTGAAATGGTTTTTCCATAAGCATCATAACTGATATTTGTGTCCGCTTCAACATTTTCAATTCCTGTCGGGTCTTCGCCTTCGTAAAGAATGGCATCGGAGCCATCGGCTGTAAGCTGGTAGGTCAACCAATACTTAGCACGCGCATTCTGAACATCTGATTTAAGGCACACATTACCTTCGTAAGGATAGGTTGGATCATAGACGATAAGCTGGCCTGCGGCATTTGGTGAGCGTTCTGGCAAAGAGCTTATCATGGTAGTCATACCCTCGCCGCTAATCTGATTACCATAGCAGTTTATAAAGTCTACATTAGGGCAGTGTGTAAAATCAAGCGTCGTAATGAGGTTGCACTCACAGCTGAGTGTGGTAAGTGCTGGGTTGCCGCTAAGGTTAAGTGTCGTGATATCGTTGAGCGCGACATTAAGTTCGGTAAGATTAGGCAGATTGGTTACGTCGATAGCTTCAATATTGGCAAATAATGCTTGAATTAAGACCGCATCACCATATACTTTTATGGTCTCCTCTGTCATGTTTATTGTAAGTCCAAAACCATTCCATCCTGATAGGGTGCCTCCTTCGACAATAGGTGTATAATCGTCATCTGAGAATGTAATGTTAAACATTATGTGACCCAGTGATGAACGGGTGATAGTGAAATACTGTTCTGGCAACTCTGGTTCGGTTGGTTCGGAGCCTTCATATGCGACTCCCATTCCCCAGTTTGCACCATTGGCATAGTCAAATACCTCCCATCCTTTGTCGGTTGCGATTTTTACATCTGTTGTGGTTGCGATATTGCCTTCGCTCTCTCCATTTGCTTTTGTGTCAATGACGAAAAGATATGGTTCTTCAGTCGCATTATAAAGAGAGTTCATAAATGCTTTCATGCCTTTGTCTTTAAGCTGATTGCTGTAGCAGTTTACCCTCATCAGCGAATTGCATCCGTCAAGGTTGAGGCTCGTCAAGGCATTATTCTGGCAATAAAGCTGGGTGAGAGCTCTTGCGCCAGAAAGGTCAAGCGATTTGATTTCGTTGTTTTGACACTCTATATATTTAAGGAGTGTTGGGTCGCTAAAACTCAATTCTGTGATGTCGTTGCCCGGACACTCGAATGAAGTAATATCACCAAGGATTTCAACTGTCGATGAAGTTAGAGTGTATGTCAACTTACCGCTCGTGCCAGCTTCTTCAACACCGTTAATTGAAATATTCGCTGCCGAACTTATATTAAGCGTGATCTTTTCTCCGGCCTGGCGGCTCGTGGTTAATGTGATTTTACGGTCACTTACAGTCGGCACGTAATCGCAACCGGGATAAAATTTACCAAGCTCTGTGTCGCTTCCGGCTCCTCCTAAGTAGTCCATAGTCGCCCAACCCTTTGCTGCAAAAGCTCGTACGTTGTCCATTGTGCAGACGTTTGATTCGCTGTTAGCACGGGTGTCGACAATATAGATAAGTCCCGTAGTTCGAGCTTCGGGCATTGAGGCGATGAAATCGGTCATGCTTTCACCGGCAATTCCGTTGTTGAACGCGTAGACCCATTCGAGTTTGCCATTCTTTGATAGGTCGAGAGCTGAAAGCTGACAGTTTTGGAAATATAGGTCTTCAAGCTCAGGGCAGTTAGTAACATTAAGGGCAGAAAGAGGATTCTCGCTGCAATTTAATGATGTTAGTTTCTCCTGTGAACCTAATTCTAATGATGTTAACTTATTTTGGCTGACATCGAGTGATGACAAAATCGAATTTTTACTTACGTCAAGTTTCTCGATTAGATTATTATGGCAGTCAAGCACCTCAAGTTTACTGCAGGTTGACAGGTCAAGTGTTTCGAGCTTGTTATTATAACACTTGAGTATGAACAAGTCGGGCGCTGAAACGGCTTCAAGTGAGGTGAGCTGGCAGCCATAGATTTCGAGTTGGCTTAAGCCTTCGCCTGAAATGGTTATTTCGGAGCCTTCTCCTTTTGAAATGTACATTCCGAAGTGCCCCTCCGGGTCTGCGCCGCTTATTGTGGCGTCATAGGGATAAGGAGATATGCGAAGCGATGTGCCTGCAGGAGCTGATGTCGTTACTTTTATTGTGCCCTTTGCTGCAGATGCGCTATTTCCGATACAAATAATTGCAAGTAATGCTGCAAGGATTAATTTTAGGTGAACTTTTGTCATAAATCTGAAGAATAGAGTAGATGAAAAACTTTATATTGACGTTTGAGATGCAAATATAGGCTTTTTTTGCGTTAATACCATTTTTTTCAGATTTTAGATGTAATTTTGTTTGCGTCTCTGTTATTATATCAGTGCGTTCTATTATAGATTGAATCAAAAATATGAAAGATCAAGTTATATCAACCCCCGTTAACGAAAAGGCCGTTCTTGTCGGTCTGATAACCCCTCGTCAAAATGAGCTGAAGGCTAACGAGTATCTTGCCGAGCTCGCTTTTTTGGCAGATACCGCTGGAGCTGAAACCGTGCAGACGTTTTTGCAGCGGCTCGAATACCCTAATCCTCGTACCTTTGTTGGTAAGGGAAAGCTTGAAGAGATAAAAGCTTACATTGATGAAAATGATGTGGCGATGGTCATATTTGATGATGACTTGACCGTCAAGCAAGTTGCTAATATCGAACGTGAATTAGGGGTTAAGATACTTGACCGCACAAGCCTTATTCTTGATATTTTTGCCAAGCGAGCCCAGACCGCCAACGCCAAGACTCAGGTCGAATTGGCGCAATATCAGTATTTGTTGCCGCGATTGACAAGAATGTGGACTCACCTTGAGCGTCAGCGTGGAGGTATCGGTATGCGCGGTCCTGGTGAAACCCAGATTGAGACCGACCGTCGAATTATCCTTGACAAGATTTCGAGGCTTAAAGCTGAGCTTGTTGCCATAGATAAGCAGAAATCTATGCAGCGTAAGAATCGTGGTAAACTCACTCGTGTGGCTCTTGTCGGTTACACTAATGTCGGAAAGTCAACGCTCATGAATCTTTTAAGTAAGAGCGACGTGTTTGCAGAAAACAAACTTTTCGCTACGCTTGACACAACGGTCCGCAAGGTGATTATTGATAACTTGCCATTCCTATTGACTGATACAGTCGGTTTTATACGCAAACTCCCCACTCATTTGGTCGATTCGTTTAAGTCGACCCTCGACGAGGTGCGCGATGCTGACCTCTTGGTTCATGTAGTCGATATATCACATCCTAATTTCGAGGAGCAGATAGAGGTCGTTGATAAAACTTTGCGTGAAGTTTGTGATGGGGCTGACAAACCCATGATTCTTGTATTCAATAAGATTGATGCATTTACTTATAAGCCGAAGGACGAAGATGACCTCACGCCTCGAACTCGTGAAAATGTGTCGCTTGAAGAACTGAAATCAACTTGGATGGCGAAGATGAATGATAATTGTGTGTTCATTTCTGCCAAGAATTCTACTAATATTGACGAGTTGAAGCAAAAAATCTACGAAAAAGCTCGGGAGATTCACATCGCGCGTTTCCCCTATAATGATTTCCTTTTTCAAAAGTATGATGAAACTGCAGATGAAGCAGATTGATGTCTAAAATGTCAAATGTGTGGGATGTTTTATTAAAAATGTGACATTTTCGCGCCTCTAAAATAAAATTATTGCGAAACCGCATTGTGGTTGTGAAAAAAATGGCTATATTTGTAAAATCAAATTTTTGTAATATAGTAACACATTTTCATCCCCATGAAAAAAATCCTTTTGGCGTTAACTTCTTTTGCACTCCTCTCTTCAGCCGCTTTTGCGGCACTCCCTGAGTCTGTAGATTTGCTGGTTGTCGGCGGCGGTGCAAGCGGTGTGACTGCTGGCGTTCAGGCTGCTCGTATGGGCACTAACACCCTCGTCATCGAAGAACAACCCTGGCTTGGCGGCATGCTTACATCGGCCGGAGTGTGCTGCACAGATGGCAACTATCGCATGCAAGGTGGCATTTGGGGCGAGTTCCTCAATAAACTTGCCGAAAAATACGGTGGCTTCGATGCTCTCCACACCGGTTGGGTGAGTATGGTCGAATTTGAGCCCAAGGTGGGCGAAAGCGTGTTCAGAGACTTTGTCGCCGCAGAAAATAATCTTCAGGTTGAAAATAATGTTACCCTAATCTCTATTGGCCGTGACCGCGGTCGTTGGATTGCTACAATTAAAGATGCTGATGGCAAACTCCATAATATAGAGTCGCGTCTTGTAATTGATGCCACGGAGCTTGGTGATGTAGCT
>CAMWQZ010000022.1 GCA_947176515.1 uncultured Bacteroidales bacterium
AAAGCAAAAGCACTATAGTTCATACGAATAGGTGTAATTAATATTTAATTAAAGAAAAATTTATGTAAATGGTTGCGCAATGGCTGAAGTTTGTTTAACTTTGCGGACGAATGGCAATAGAGCCGTGGTTAATAAACGAATTACATTATATCAATAAACACATTATTAATAATACAACTATGTCAAAAGTTACAGTCGTTGGTGCCGGTAATGTAGGCGCCACTTGTGCAAATGTATTGGTGACCACTCAGGTTGCAGACGAAGTAGTCCTTCTCGACATCAAGGAAGGTGTCAGCGAAGGTAAAGCCATGGATATCATGCAGACAGCTAATATCCTTGGTCTCAACTCTCGTCTTATCGGTGTTACAAATGACTACGCGATGACCGCGAACTCTGATGTTGTAGTAATTACATCAGGTATTCCCCGTAAACCGGGCATGACTCGTGAGGAGCTCATCGGTGTTAACGCAGGTATCGTTAAGTCAGTGACTGAAAATGTGCTCAAACATTCACCCAACGCTATCATCGTCTGCGTGTCAAACCCCATGGACACCATGACTTATCTTATCCACAAAATTTCAGGTCTTCCCAAAAACCGTATCATCGGTATGGGTGGCGCACTCGATAGCGCTCGCTTCAAATATTTCCTCAGCATTGCTCTTAATGCTAACGCAAACGAAGTTGAAGGCATCGTAATCGGTGGCCACGGCGACACTACGATGATTCCTTTGACTCGCTATGCTGCTTACCGCGGTATTCCGGCTTCTACTCTTATTCCTGCCGAACAGCTCGAAAAAGTTGCAGCTGACACAATGGTTGGCGGCGCAACCCTCACCAAGCTTCTCGGCACTTCAGCATGGTATGCACCAGGTGCAGCAGCAGCTCAGGTTGTTGGCGCAGTTCTCGGCGACCAGAAGAAACTTATCTCTTGCTCGGCTCTCCTTGACGGCGAATACGGCGAAAAAGACCTCTGCATTGGCGTGCCCTGTATCCTTGGCCGTAACGGTATCGAAAAAATCGTTGAATTTGACCTCAACGAAGAAGAAAAGGCACTCTTCCATAAGAGCGCAGAAGCTGTTCACAAAACTAACGCTGCTCTCGCTTAATTGCCGGGAGGCTGCATAAATGTATTTAGAGCTGGTTTAACGTAATCTTAAACCAGCTCTTTCTACCTAAAGTCATGAACTTTTGTTGTGTAAATTAGGTTAAGACCATAGTGAATTTGATAATTAAATGATTTGATATGAAGAAAACATTATTAGCGTTAGCGATTGGAGCAATGACGCTTGCGTCTTGCGGAGGTAATAAGACTCAAGCTACAGAGAATACTGCCGCAGCAGAGTCGACCGCGGTGGAGCAAGCTAACACCGGCGATAAGTTGACCGACGAACAGAAGAAGGCCTTTATTGCGTCAGGTCTTGTGACAGAGGCAGATTTTTCAAAGCCTGTGTTTGTGGATTTCAATGCGACATGGTGTGGCCCTTGCCGTCAGTTTGGACCTTATTTTGAAGCCGCAGCTGAGAAGTATGCTGACCGCGCGAAGTTTGTTGCGGTTGACGTAGATGTCTATGGTGAGGTTGCAAATGCATTTGGAGTGCAGAGCATTCCGATGGTGCTTGCTATTCAGCCTAACGGGCAGTACACTACTTACATCGGTACTCAAGATATCGTCGGAGACGGTGTGTTTGATGCCATTGTTGAAAAGTTTACAAAATAAAATAGATTATGAAACACAGCGAAATCGTAGCTAATATTAAAAATCGCCTCGGCATCGCCGAGCTCAACGCCATGCAGCTTGCTGTCGGCGCGTCGAAAGCAGATAAACTGATATTGCTCGCTCCTACGGGCAGCGGTAAGACGGTGGCGTTTTCGATTGCTTTGCTACGTTCGCTGCGACCATCGTGCGGCCGCGTGCAGGGTGTCGTTCTGGCGCCCTCGCGCGAGCTTGTACTACAAATCAGCGATGTGGTTCGCCGTTTGGCCAGCGGATATAAAACGGTGGCGTTCTACGGTGGTCACGCGATGACAGATGAAGTTAACAGCCTTTCGCAGATTCCTGATATCATCGTCGCTACTCCGGGGCGTTTGCTTGATCATATTCAGCGCCGTACGGTCGATTTGTCAACGGTTGATACGCTTGTTATCGATGAATATGATAAGTCGCTCGAGCTGGGTTTTCAAGATGAGATGCGTAAGATTGTGCGCCGTCTTGGAGACCTTCGTACAATCGTCCTCACTTCAGCGACTCAAATTGCTGAAATGCCGGACTTCATAAATCTCAAAGGTGCAGAGATTATAGATTGTAGTAATGACGGTAATGGCAAAGCGGCTGCGCCACGGCTTAATATCGCCCATGTCGAAAGCCCTGCGCGTGACAAAGCGCAGACGCTTATCGACTTGTTGCGCTCGCTGCCTAATGGTAAGGTTCTTGTATTTGTCAATCATCGTGAGAGTGCCGAGCGGACCTATGATATATTGTCTCGCGCCGGGCTCCCGGTGGCGCTTTATCACGGAGGGCTTGACCAGACTGAGCGTGAAAAGGCTGTCAGAATGCTCGACAATGGGTCGAAGCCCATTCTTGTTACAACCGATCTTGCCGCCAGAGGATTGGATCTTGATGCGCTGAGTGCAGTTGTCCATTATCACTTGCCTGTTAGCGCTGAAGCCTGGACTCACCGCAATGGGCGAACAGCTCGAGCCGGAGCGTCGGGCGATGTTTTTGTTATCACTTCGGAAGCAGATAACATCCCGGACTATGTGGTTTGGGATCATGACTATAATCCAACCGGGCAGTCGTCTGACCCGATTCGTGCTGATTTTGTCACGCTTCATCTCAATGCTGGTAAAAAAGAAAAGATTTCGAAAGGTGATGTTGTTGGCTTTTTGTGTCAGAAAGGCGGACTGAGTGCGGATCAGATTGGAAAGATAGATTTGAGCGACCACCAGACGCTTGTTGCTGTAGCCGCCGATAAGGCAGACTCATTAATCAAAGCCCTCGCTCCCGAAAAAATCAAAGGCAAGAGAGTGAGAATTTCGCGTGTCGAATAATTGTCTTGTGAGTTAAGTGTTGTTTTCTCGCAGATTCTGATTAAATTTGTAGCAGAAAAGCTGATAAGATGCAAGAAAACACAAAAAAGCCCTTGTTGGGCATGACTCTTGACGGATTGAAGGCTGTGGTCGCTGACCTCGGTCTCAAACCTTTTGCTGCCGGCCAGATTGCCGCGTGGCTCTATCAGAAGCGCGTCACTGATATCGACGCGATGACCGATTTATCCAAGAATGCCCGTGCGGCTTTGGCTGCGCGCTATTATGTTGGCCGCGAAGCACCGAAGGCTGAAGCGCGTTCGGTTGACGGTACTACCAAATATCTTTTTGAAGGGGTAGGGGGACGCGACATCGAGGCCGTGTGTATACCAGACCGTGACCGTGCCACCATCTGTGTTTCTTCACAAGCCGGTTGTAAGATGAATTGCTCGTTCTGCATGACAGGAAGTCAAGGCTTCCATGTCAATCTGTCGACGGCTGCCATTATTAATCAGGTATTGTCAATTCCGGAGTCGGATGAGCTCACAAACATAGTGTTTATGGGTATGGGTGAGCCGACAGATAATCTTTCGGCTGTTCTCGATGCTATAGAGATACTTACCGCGTCATGGGGACTCGCTTGGAGTCCGAAGCGCATCACAGTTTCGTCGATTGGCAAATTCAAAGAACTTAAAACTTTGCTTGACAAGACTAAAGTTCATATCGCCATCAGTGTCCATTCTCCAATCTCTGAACAGCGTGAGTCGCTAATGCCAGTCGAGAGGGCATATCCTATTCGCGAAGTCTTTATGCTACTCAAGGGTTACGACTTTGCCCATCAGCGCCGCCTGTCGGTAGAATATATAATGTGGCGTGGTGTCAATGACTCTATGCGTCACGCTGATATGCTTGCACGACTGATAAAGGGCACAGCGGCGCGTGTTAATCTTATACGTTTCCATGCTATTCCTGACTCAGACCTGAAACCATGCTCCGAGCACACTATGGAAGCGTTTAGGAACCGTCTAAACGAACTTGGTGTGACAGCCACAATAAGGGCCTCGCGCGGCGAAGACATAATGGCAGCCTGCGGCATGCTTGCCGGTAAGGCGCGCAAGAACAATGAATAATAGTACCAACCAAAAGATATAAGCTAATCATGAATAATCGCAAAATACGCGTAGCCATAACCCACGGCGACATCAACGGTATATCATACGAAGTTATATTGAAAGCTCTCGAAGACACGCGCTTGCTTGAACTTTGCACCCCTGTAGTATATGGCTCAGCCAAGATTGCAGCCTTTTATCGCAAGAGCCTTGATATGCCGCAGTTGCCTTTAGTGCAGATTGAGTCGGCCGACGCTATCAAAGATGGTTCCTATAATATAATTAATGTGGTAGGAGAGGACACCAAGGTCGAACCGGGCGTATCGTCAGAAATAGCAGGGCGCGCTGCTCTTGCCGCTCTTGAACGCGCTGTGGCCGACCTACGCGCAGGCGAGGTCGATGTGCTTGTGACTGCACCTATCAACAAAAAGAATATTCAGAGCGAGACGTTCACGTTTCCCGGTCACACCGAGTATCTCGAGGCTTCTCTTGGCAGCGAAGGCGACCGCGCCATGATGATACTTTGCAATGATAATATCCGGGTGGCTCTCGCCACAATTCATATTCCGCTCGCTGATGTGCCAAAGACATTGACCACAGAATTGATTGTCGAGCGAATCCGCACTCTTAATGCTTCGCTCCGCCGCGACTTTGGCATATCTTCGCCGCGTATCGCCGTATTGTCATTAAATCCTCACGCAGGCGAGGAAGGTCTGCTTGGCACAGAGGAGCGCGACATAATCATCCCTGCAATTCAAGAGGCGAAAGACCGTAAGATTCTTGTTTTCGGACCTTATGCCGTCGACGGTTTTTTTGGTATAGGTCGCTTTGTGAAGTTCGATGGTATTCTCGCAATGTATCATGACCAGGGGCTTGCCCCATTCAAAGCTTTGGCTATGGACAACGGTATCAATTTCACAGCCGGATTACCTTTCGTGCGCACTTCGCCCGACCATGGAACAGGCTATGACATTGCTGGGCGCGGCGAAGCGTCACCCGAGTCCATGCGTCAGGCAATATATTCTGCAATTGATATTTTCAGAAACCGCCAACGCGAAGACGCTGCAAACCGCCATCCACTCCGTCGACAATATTACGACAAGGGTTCGGACAACGTTGTCCTAGACCTTAGCGCCGACTGATTATCGGCATGCTGATTCTAAAGAGATTATTTCATACATACTTACCTAATCATGACCAGATGAAAAGATTTGTCTTTTTGCTTGCGGCGTTTGTCGCGACTGTTTCTTTTACTGCGCATGGTCAGATAATTACCACTTCCCCTGCAATCCTCCAAGAGGACAGCCAGAACGTGGTGCTGACTTATCATGCCGACTCACCCCTTGGCAACCACGAACTTGCCAATTTGCCTGAATCTACCCAGGTCTACGCTCACATTGGTGTTATAACCAATCTCAGCTCGTCGTGGTCTTACGTTGTAACACCGTGGCCCGAGTATGACGGCTCAAATGCCGACGCCGCCAATACTGAGAAAAATCATCTCAAGCGCGTAGCTGACAATACTTATGAACTGTCAATAGGCAACATTCGCCAATACTTTGGTATCAACAACCCTAACGAACACGTCTCTCGCATAGCACTTGTGTTGCGTAATGCTGACGGTTCACTCCAGGGTAAGACCTCTGCAGGAGGCGATATATTCGTAGATGTCGCTGCGGCAGGATTTGCAATGTCGTTTACGTCAGATGCGGTTTCAACAGTAATTAGCAGTCCGACAACAGTTAACTTTACGTTGTCTGCCACGTCTGCCGCAGACTTGTCAATCGACGTTGACGGACTGGAAATCGCTGCTGCAAAGTCTGCTACATCACTTTCAAAGTCTTATAGTTTTGAATCAAAAGGCTATTACACCGTCACAGCAAAGGCAGTTCACGATGGTAAAACCGATGTTGAAACTATTTCCATCTCATGGCCTACGGCTTCAGAGCAGGCTGACTATCCGGGTGGAGTGCCCGTTCAGGGGGCTGTGCGCAATGATGACGGCACGGTTACATTCTGTCTTGCCGCCCCTGGCAAACAGAGCGTAATCCTTGTGCCGTCGTGGGAAGATTATGCCGTAGCCGATAAAAATGTCATGTCATATCAGGATTATCAGGGCAACCGCTTCTTCTGGCTGACGGTAAGCGGTCTTGCTGACAATGAATATTATCCTTATTATTATCTTGTCGACGGCACAACTTCGGTAGCTGACCCTTATGCACGCTTAGTGCTTGACTGCTATAGTGATAAGTGGCTTGACCCAGCCGTGTGGCCCGATATGCCAAAATATCCCTACGAAAAATTTGATAACGTTATGCTCGCAGTTTATCGTGGCGATATAGACGACTACGATTGGACTGTCAAAGACTTCGACATTCCCGACCATTCTCAGCTGATTGTCTACGAAATGTTGTTTCGAGACTTCACGGGCACCGTCGGAGAAGCTAATGCCAACGGCACAGTTCGCGCCGCTATCGAACGCATACCTTATCTTAAGGCGTTAGGTATAAACGCTGTCGAGCTCATGCCTATCATGGAATTCAATGGCAATAATTCATGGGGCTACAACACCAACTTCTACTTCGCGCCCGACAAGGCTTATGGCTCGCCCGATGATTACCGCGAGTTTATTGACGAATGTCACCGTCAGGGTATTGCAGTTATCCTCGATATCGTTTTCAACCAGAGCGATGGCCTGCATCCCTGGTATCAGATGTATCCCATTAACAGCAATCCGTTCTACAACGCCGTGGCTCCCCACGACTATAGTGTGCTCAACGATTGGAATCAAGGTGGCAACGCTCTTGTCGAGCAGCAATGGGCTGACGCACTTCGTTACTGGATGACGGCTTATCATGCCGACGGTTTCCGTTTTGACCTCGTCAAAGGTCTTGGTGATAATGACAGCTATAATAATGGCACGGACGCATATAACGCCTCGCGCATTGAGCGCATGAAGCGTCTCCATGCCGTAATCCGTTCGGTTAATCCTAATGGTATCCATATCAACGAAGACCTCGCCCAGACCCGAGAAGAAATAGAGCTTGGTGACGATGGTATGCTTCAGTGGGCAAACATCAACTCGGCTTCAGGTCGCCTCGCCGCTGGTTGGAATGTAGGAGAGTCTGGTATTCCTTCTTCTCTTGGTTGGGGTTCGCCGATGACGGCGTTCTTATCTACTGCTCAGGATGGCCGTCCCTGGGGTTCGACCGTGTCTTATGCTGAGAGCCACGACGAACAGCGCATCGGCTACTATGTCGATTCTGATGCTAAAAACAATACCGTTCGTAATGCAGGCTACCGCCGTCTGGGTGTGCTCGCTGTCGAAATGCTCCTTACTCCTGGTCCGAAGATGATTTGGCAATTTGGTGAGCTTGGTGACTCCCAAAATACTAAGTCTGATGGTGGAAATAACACTTCGCCCAAGACCGTAGTCTGGAATTTGCTCGATAATCCCGATGCGCTCGCCCTTCACGACACATATCAAGCGCTTTGTAATCTCCGTCTCGCCAATCCTGAGCTCTTTGCCGAGAGTGCAGAATTCGTGACAAGCAATCTCGATGAAGCCCTTTCGATAGGCCGCTACATGCGATTAACCGCAGGCGATAAAGAAATAGTGGCGCTGATTAATACCTCGATTACATCTCAGGCTAAAACCATATCGGTTCCAGTCACGGAAGCTCCGACTACATACAAACTAATGTTTGCATCGCCTGGTGTGACGGTTACCCCCACTTTCGATGATGGTGCGATTTCGGCGAAACTCCCTGGCGGTAGTTTTGCGGTCTTTGCGACCTCAGATATCGAGTCTGGTATAAATGATGCAGTTATAGACTCTTCCGGCGAGCCGGTTTATTATTATGACCTCCAAGGACGCATAATCGACAATCCGACTGCTTCGGGCTTATATATACGCCGGCAGGGTTATACCATGCAGAAAGTTTTAATTGGGTCATCAGAGATTTAATAATTAAGCTATGATGTTGGTATTTAGTTATTTATAAATAATAGCAATGTAAAAAATCGCATTTGATTGAAAAAAACTTTGAAAAAACTTGCAGTCAATGCAAAAAATGTTTAATTTTGCATCGGATAAACGCATAAGGGTTAGCGAACCCTACATATAATGAACCGTTTTTTCAAAATATATATGTTTTTATAGATTGTAGATTATTAGAGGGCTCTATCGCGAGATACAGCCCTTTTTTATATCCATAGTATTCATATTTTTACATTTATAAGAAATTTTTTAGTGAAAATTTTTCCCTAACGGAAATTTAGTCGTATATTTGCCGATAATTCACCATAATTTGAGGTTTAACCAAATATACCATATAAACTAATTAATCAAAAACAAACCCTTATGAACAAAACATTACGCAATTTAGCTCTCGTAGCTCTTGCTGCTGCTCCGTTCTCTGCTTTCGCAGAAATCGTTGGCGATGGTACAGCTACTAACCCTTATCAGATTGCAACTGCTGAAGACCTGACTAATGCTTGTACCAAAGTCGTGGATGCAGAGGCGAACACAATTTATTTCGTTCAGACTGCCGATATCGACATGGCAGGTGTTAAGAATTACCTCGCTGTAAACGGAACTTATGGAGATTACACAAAAGCTATTGTTTATGACGGTCGCAACCATGTGATTTCAAACTTTGCGCCTGACTATGTTGAGGATGGTGGTGCGCAAGGCTATTATAATGGCTCAATTTTTGGTGTACTCACTGGTAAAGTCAAGAATCTTGGCGTAGTCAACGCTAATGTTGACATGAAAGGCTTTAATAAGACAGCCGGTATCCTCGGTGCTTATTTTGGACATGGATCTGTTGTTAATAAAGATTTTGCAACTTCAGTGCTCGAAAATGTATATGTAACAGGCGAAATCGTTTGTGGTAACTACAACACAGGCGGTATGTTTGGTACTACTGGTTCAGATGTTGAATTTATCAACTGCTTTGCCAATGTTAAATTCACTGGTACTGGCGGTAAAATGGGTGGTATAATCGGTCGCGTAAATCATGCAACACTCATGAAAGATTGCTATGTAGCAGGAACCGTTAACGCCGAGGCTGCTCTTGTTGCAGGTCCTGGTAATGGTACTCTGACTGCTGAAGGTCTTGTTGTGTTCAATACTGGTTCGGAAACTGTATGTGGTGGAACTGTAGAAGGTGCTGTTACAATGGCTAACACAACAGCTACTGAAGCTGCTGGTGTAGAATTGGTTAAATCTTGGGCTGCTTTCAGCGCAACTGAAGAAGTTGAAGGCCTCCCTGCTCTTAACTACGCTCTTTCTGGCGCCGGTACCGAAACTGACCCCTATCAGAT
>CAMWQZ010000023.1 GCA_947176515.1 uncultured Bacteroidales bacterium
GCTAACATTACTGAGCGCCGGAGGCGCGCATCAATTGTAGCTCCGTATCGAGACGTATAACGTCTCGGTGCGGAGACCAAAGGGTATAAAGCAATGAGCGGCCTCGGAGAGGTCGTTCATCCAATAACAAAAAAAATAGGGCGGAGGGTATCCGTCCTATTTTTTGTGGTATGTGGGGATTGGGATTATTCTTCAGAAGCTTCTTCCCAAGTTGCGACTTCGCCCCAGACGTTGAGTTCACCGATACCGGTTGACTTCTTGTTAGCTGTAGACATATCTTTGAAAACATCTTCGATAACGAACTTCATATATCGAGCAGTCATCGGAGTAACGTCAAATTCTACAGCCTGAGTTGCAGCTGAGGGTGATGACCATGTGCCGACGTTAACCCAGTTCACACCATCGAGGCTGAGCTCTACATGGCCGGCTTTAGAGTTAGCATAGCGTTTGTTAGAGCTTGCAGGGATTTCGAAACCAACCTTGGCAACTGCAGTCAGACGACCGAAGTCTACAACTGCATAATAGGGAAGATTACAATACTTGTTATATAGTTCATCATTCTCAGGATCGGGTTTCTTTTCATCTGGCGCGTGATAGCGATAAAATGAACGCCACCATTTGCTTGTTGAGCCGTCGATGAGGGCATCGGCACCGTTGTTTGCCTTTTCTGATTCAGTTGCATTAGGGTCATCGTTGAGGTCAGAGTTACATTCAACGATTGACCACTTGCCTTTTTCGAGCTTGTTAGCTTCAACTGAAACTGTGTAGAGGATAACGCTCTTATCTGCGTCGATGTTAGACGATGAAAGTGACTTGAGACGAATCGGGAGCATGAAGTTACCGAAGTTAGAAGGCGCGTTATCGGGAACGAGCACTGAACGGACAAACACGAGGTTGAATTTGCTTGTGCTGAGGAACTCGTTAATCTTGCCTTCGAGATCCATCTTAATCGAGCCTTCGGGGAAGGGACGATAATTGGTGTTGTTCTCTGCATTGTATTCGTCGATAAGGCTATTGTCGATTTCGAGAGTATAGTTGATATCGCGCTGAGCAATGAAGTTAGCGGTGATATCAAAGAATACTTTCTGCTCAGCAACGCCACCACGAGTAGCATTTACGTCGCCTTTAACAAGACCGTAGCGAGCGAAAGCCACGAGGGGCTGTTCGAGCACTGGGCGCACAAGAGTTGTGAGACGCTCGTCGTCGATAGTTCCGATCGAGGTTACTGACATGCGGAGGGGAATAACCTGGTTGGGGTCGTCAGCGAGGGCAGCCTCAAGACGATCGCGATTCCAAGAAATTTCGAATGGCATGCGATAGTCATCGGTAGTCAAGACAAGCTTAGACACGGAGATTGAGTAGCAATCTGACGGGAGTTCTTTTAGCTTGGTCGAGGCCGTAGTGTTATATTCTTCAAGAACTGTGGGGTCAACTGAGATTGAAACATCAGCGCTCTGACGACCTTTACCAGCCTTTATTGCAAAAACCTTGGTCGGGTCATCAACACCAGTGTAGACCTTCGCGTCTACGAGACCCGAGTTAAGGAGACCCACGGTGTCGTCGACCATGAAGTTATCAATGTCGCTTTCGCAAGCTGAGAAAGCCACAGCCGCAGCGGCAAAGAGTGAAATATATAATTTATTTTTCATTGTTGTAAGTCTAATTAATGGGATTACCAACCGTAGTTTTGAGTGATATTAACCATTTCGTTAAGCTGCTCCTGGTTGATGGGCATGAAGTAGTTTTTCTTTTCGAACTTCATAGCGCGGTTCCAAATTGTGTTGGTGCGCTCCCAAGAACTTTCGTAGTTAGTAGCAGCGAGGTTGAGAGTCGGCTGAAGCTGATTCATCTCTGTCTCTGCAATCATCCAACGACGGCAGTCATAGTAACGGTGGCCTTCGAAGGCGAGCTCAACCATACGCTCCTTGCGAATCATTTCGCGGAGAGCAGCCTGATCAGACATGAAGTTGATTTCGGGATAAGCTTCTTCGAGATTGTTAAGACCAGCGCGGTTACGAATCAAGTTGATATACTTGAGCGATTCAGCAGGTTCGCGGTTAGGCTTCTCGTTGCAAGCCTCAGCATAGTTGAGGTAAATTTCTGCAAGACGGAAGTAGAACCAGAAGAATCCGCCCCACTGATTGTTCTGATAGTCACGGTCTGTCGGGAGGAAACGACGCCAGAGGTAACCAACCTTGCAACCGTCAGCACCGAGGTTGGTGAAGGGTGATGTACCACCATTAAAGAATGTCACAAGGGTTTTCTTATTGTCTTTTGTGAATTCGTTGACCCAGTAGAAACCGTTAGCCATGACAGAAGCATAGAAGCGAGCATCGCGACCAACGCAAGAGTTGTGAGCCTTCACGCCGCCAAACTTAGCTCCTTCGATTGGGTGCTCCCAGTCGTTGGTGAATCCTTCAGCCACATAGCCTGACTTGGGGTCTACGATAGGCTTCACGCCATTGTTTTCATAACCAGTGATAGGATAGCGGCCTGATTCAGCCATAGGATAGGTGTCGACAAGCTTGATAGAGGGGCAGTAGCCAGAGCAACCTTGAGCGATGATGTTCTTTGGTGCGTAACGGGCATAGTGCATGTAGCCAATCCAACCCACACCAGCGCTTTCGCTGTAAGGGCAGAGACGAGGCCAGTATCCCCAGATGATTTCGCTGTTCCACGGCTCGAACTGTACGCCCTGATAAGACTTGATAGCCTTCTGGAAGGGATCAGTCTCAGTGTTATCCTCATAGAGCTTATACTGGTTAAGGTCAATCACGGCCTTAGCAGCCTCGGCAGCCTTAGTCCATTTGTTAGGATCGGGAGTCTGGGGGAAAAGGAACTTACCATCTTTGTTAGTCATGCCTTTGTAGAGGTCACAGCCATTGAAAAGAGGGCTGGCAGCATAAAGAAGGATACGAGACTTGGCAGCCATAGCAGCGCCCTTGGTCATACGGCCATCCATCTGAACGCCGTTGTCAATAGTGGAAGGAAGATCGGCTATTGACTTGTCGATTTCTGAAATCATAAAGTCAATAACATCTTCGAGCGGAGCACGGTCGATGTCCTGGGGACGGATAGTCTGCTCTGAGCGACGGTCACCCCAAAGGAAGCAAGGACCAAAACGACGCATGAGCTGGAAGTAGCAGTAAGCACGGATGAAGCGAGCTTCGGCAACGGCTACTTTCTTTTCCTCAGATGTAAACTCGGGGCAACGGCCAACATTTTCCATGAAGATGCCGCACTGTTCCATACCCTGATACATGAGAGGCCAGTTGTTCCAGTTTTTAGTTGTGGGACCGTAGTCGCCGGTCACGAAGTTAAGATGAGGCACCCACATTGTCCAAGAGAAGTGAGCCTCATCGCTCATAGCAACAGCGGCACCATCGGCGTCACGGTATTCGTAAACCTGGTTCTCCATCTGGAACTGCGCTTCGTAAGGCATGAAGCTATAGATATGCTTCAGGTATTGAAGCGTAGAAGCTCGCTTAGAGAACACCTCATCGAGAGAAAGCTGGTCATCGAGTTTCACCTCCAGATAGTCGCTACACGAAACGAGCGACGAAGCAGCGGTGACGAGAGCCAGACCTAAAAGTTTTATCTTGTTCATTGTTAGAATTTGGATTAGAAGTTAACGTTAAGTCCGACTGCACCTGTGCGCATCTGAGGATATTTTTCACCGTTGCTTGATTCAAGCTCGGGGTCCCAGAGTTTGAATTTGCTCCAAGTGAGCAAGTTATTGCCAGAAACGTAAACGCGGACGTTAGTAATGCCTGCTTTTGCAAACCACTTTTTGGGGAAGGTGTAGCCAATTTCGGCATTTTTGAGACGGATGAAGCTACAATCACGCTGCCAATAGGTCGAACCCTGCTGGTTGTTCTCAACCTTGGTAGTAGCAAGACGAGGATACATAGCGTTAGGATCAGGGTTAGAAAGAGTCCAACGATTTTCAGCAACTTCAGCGAAAATCTGACCCTGCTGAACCATGTCGACACCACCGGCACCCCAGAAAGTAGTACCAGAGAGCATACGGGTGATATGGCCTACACCCTGGAAGAATACAGAGACATCGAGGCCCTTCCAAGTGAGTGACGCACCAAAACCATAGCTGATTTCAGGGATATCAGAATAACCGATAGCAATCATATCGTTAGCGTCAATCAAGTTGTCACCGTTAATATCTTTGTACTTGATATCACCGGGGCGAACAACGGCGCCGAATGTCTGACGAGGACTGTTAGCGATGTCTTCTTCTGACTCGAAGAGGCCAAGAGCGACAAGGCCACGCTGCTGACGATAGGTGAAGCCAGCCTCAGAAAGATAAGGATACTGAGGAGTAGGCTTATCGTCGTACACTTTCTTGTTGCGGTTGTAAGTGAATGTACCGCGTGCAGAAAGGAAGAAGTCACCGAGAGGTTTGTTGAACTCAGCTGTCATATCAATACCCTGATTACGCATGCGGCCGAGGTTGACATACTGCTTAACGTTGTTACCAACGACTGTCGGCACTGACTCCTGAAGGATGAAGATACCAGAACGTTTTTCGTAGAAGTAGTCGGCCTGGATGCTAAGTGCAGAGTTGAAGAAACCGAGTTCGACACCGACGTTCTTCTTGATAGCCTTTTCCCAAGACACGTTATCGTTACCAACGTCACCAGTAGTAACACCGCCACCGCGAATATTACCGTGTGTCTCGTTAGTACCCCAGTTAAAGCCGTGGCTATACTTCATAGTAGTATTGAAGGCAAAACGACGGTTACCACCAATCTGGTCATTACCGATTTCACCATAAGAAGCCTTGAACTTAACGAGGTTAACATAAGGAGTGATGGGTTCCCAGAATTTTTCGTTAGAGAGCACATAGCCTACAGCATAAGACGGGAAGAAACCGAAACGCTTTTTGGGCGAGAAGTTCTCAGAACCGTTGTAACCGAAGTTGAACTCGACGAAGTAGCGGCTATCGTAGTTGTAGGTAGCACGACCAGCGATACCAGTATTCTTCTTAGAGAAAGCAGAAATGTAATCGCTGGGCCAGTTATCAGTGTAGCTGCGCATGTTGAAGTTGAACATGGCGCTTACATAATGAACATCATTAAACGTGTTATCATAGGTAACAGCAGCTTCGAGAGCGGTACTGCGGTTACTCCAAATAGCACGGTTGAGAGTCATGTAGTCAGAGCTACCAGGGTTCTTGATTTCACGGATAAGGTTACCTTCTTCGTCACGACCAGTGGCATAGTAGCCGGCAGGTGATTTACGACGGTCGAGGGTTGTACCTGTAGCTGCGTCCCATGCAAACTTGATATTTGCTTTAAGACCCGGGGTAATGATGTCAGAGAAGTCCTGAGTCAAAGAGATAAGAGACTGAGAGGTATTAGAGAAGTCCTGAGAGTAACCGGTTTTGTTCATCTTCCAGTAAGGGTTCTCACCGTTACGGGGGAGAGCCTGAACACCGTCAGAGAACTCAGTAGGAGTAGCAATAGGCGTTATACGCATGCTTCGCCAATAGATTTCGTAAAGATCGGCACCTGGACGATTCTTTGTAGAATAGAGGTTGGCGAGTGAAAGACCGAGTTCAGTCGACTTGGTGATGTTGATGTCGACGTTGGCACGGAAGTTATACTTAGTGTAACGCATGTTTGCATCGTAAGTGTCAGCTTTCTGAACATTGAGGATAGAACCCTCGGTGTAGAACGAACCGCCAACGTAGTAACGCACGCTCGGTGTACCACCCGAAACGCTGACGTTAACACGAGTTGTGCTTGCGCGATCTTTAAACATGGTCTTCATCCAATCGACGTTAGGATAGAGGTCGGGGTCTGCACCAGAGAGGTACATTTCACGTTCCATATCCTGAATACCAAGACGGCCTTCTGAGTCAAGCATTACATCGTTGTAGAAGTCAATCCACTGCTCGGCGTTAGCCAATTTAGGCATCTTGACAGGATCAGTGTAGCCATATTCAACCTTAGCGCTTACTTTGGGTTTAGACTCAGAACCACGCTTGGTGGTGATGAGCACGATACCGTTAGCACCGCGGACACCATAGAGAGCAGTAGCGGTTGCGTCCTTAAGGATAGAGAATGACTGGATGTCTTCGGGGTCAACAAGGTCCATCGAGCGTTCGATTCCGTCGACGAGGATGAGCGGACGGTTGTTAGCACCGAAAGAAGAAATACCACGAATCCAGAAGTCAGCCGACGAACCGGGCTCGGCAGTGCGCTGCATTACGACAGCACCGGCAATCTTACCGGCGATAGCCGAAGACAGGTTGCCGACAGGCACTTTGAGCGAGCTTGCGTCGATGGTAGAGATTGCACCTACGACTGACTCTTTTTTCTGTTTACCGAAAGCGACCGCAACGACCTCATCGAGCACCTCGCTCTGAGGATGGAGCTCAACGGTGTAAGAAGTTTTGTCGCCAACGACGATTGTCTGGGGTGTGTAACCGAGAAATGAAATCTCGAGTTTAGAGCCCTTGGGGACTTCGATGGAGAACGTACCATCGATGTCGGTGATAGCACCTTTAGAGCCACCAACGAGTTTGACCGAAGCACCGGGGATGCCTTCGCCAAGTTCGTCGAGCACGGTACCGGTGACCTTGGTCACGACACCCTTCACACTGCTCTTCGATGCCTGAGGTTCGGGAGCATCAGCCGCGTAGATGTTGCCATAGGAAAGGCACAGCACAGCGGCAAGGCTCCATAACTTTAAAAAGCACTGACGTTTTTGCATAAGATTATTAGTTTGTTAGATTTTAAGTAGGATTTCGATTTTGTTTGTTTCATAAAGTTTGAGAAGAGTTAAATTAAAAATAGAGGATTGAGTGATAATGATGATTTTAAGGGTGAATAATAGGTTAATTAAAATAGGGCTGGTATTTGGCAGCGAGCTCACGGCCAACGTCGACGGGGTTCTCGCCCGAAACGACGGGATAAGTCTTGGAGAAGTCGCGAGTCCACTGTTCTTCCCAGTCGGTTATATAGTCGTAGTATGCCTTGGGGTCGTAGGGCTTTCCGGCTTCGGCAGCAGCGATGACGGCGTCGGTGAACGAACGCCATCGATGGCCGTAGAAGTCGTTGGTCAAGCCTGCCCAGCCGCGGTTAGCATAGTCGTTGAGCTGAGTGGCTTTCTGGCCCCAGACGGTAAGGATGCCACGAGCATTTTCTTCGTAATAGTCTTTTTCTTCTGGCGTAGTGCCGAAATCACGCGCGTCGGCAATCCATTTGCCGAGCGAAAAAGTCGGGTTAGTAGAGAGAAGGCGGTCAGAGTCGGCGATGAGCTCGTCGATGCGCGACGCCCAAAGTTTCATAGCCTCGATGTCGTGAGCGTTGTATGCGGCGGTGAAGTTAGCGCGGAAATCAGAGAAAAGATTACCGAGAGCCTGACGTCCAACATTAACAACGTCGAAGTTATGACCGGGGTTAGCAGGATCGACCTCAGCGGCAAGGAGAGTCTGCCAGATTGACCAAAGAGTAGAATTGTCGTAGAAAATATCGGGATAAGTGTTCCAGCTATCTGTGCCGACAAGCATCGGACGAGCATTAATGAGGACAGCCTGTCCGCAAGTGGCCTGATGGGTATAGACGCTGTCGTGGAGCGCTCGCCATGCAGAGATTACAAGCGAGTCCTGGTCGCCGCCACGAGAGCGAGCCCAAGAGTCAACCCAAGCGTCTGTGCCAGGGAACGATGACCAGGCTTTGTCGAGGACGAGTTCGTACATATGGGGGTTGGCATCGAGGCCTTCGAGGGTGAGACCAAGACCGATAAGGTTTTTACCGCCCTCGGTCATGACACTGTCGATGCGCGCGTCGACCTGGTCGATATTTCCGGCCATCATGGTGTTGCCACCGAAGTTACCAAGGTAACACCAAATATATGGGGCGCCGTAGTAGCTATCGGTCTGACGCCAAATCTCAGTGTCGTCGCAATAATAGTCGAGAAGTATCAGCTTGCCTTCGGGCACGGCAGTGAGGAATGCCTCGATACGCGGCTGAGTCCATTTGTCTTTAGAATGGTAGAACATCCAAGTCATCTGAAGCCATGTCGCCTCGGGGTCAATCTCAGCGATAGAGCCGTAGATGCGTTTAGAGACCTCTGAGAGGAACTGCTCGTTCCAGTCGGGAGAGTCAACCTCGTTGAAGGGGTCGATGCCATAGATGTGGTCGGTGCCATACATCTCGGTCTGCTTCTGGAGGAATTTTTTCTGAATAACATCGTAGAGTGAATCCATAGGCTCGATGAAGTGGCTGCGGTATTTGTCATCGTAGCCGCCCCACTGGCTCATCTGGTGGATGCGCGCGTCGGGGTACAACTCTTTAAGCTCGCCGGGAACGTGGCCCGAGAAAGCCGGAAGGACGGGAGTCATGTCGAACTCGCGCTCACGAGTGAGAATTTTTTTCTGAAGCTCAGCCTGGTCTTCAAGCCACGACATAGGAAGCGGAGACTGCCAGTAGTCGACGTTAGACATGCGATGCCACGGGAGCTGGGCGGGGCCAGTGAAATATGAGCGAATCTGCTCGTCGTTCAGTCCCATTTCGCGCCACACTTCATACCAGACAGACTCCTGGCCAGTGATGGCGAGAGGCATGTTCACGCCATTTAGAGCCATCCAGTCAATCATGCGCTCCCAGTCGGCCCATTTCCAATATGGCATTGAGTAGCCGAAGGTGCAATAATTAAGGAAGAAGCGGTCATCGACAGCAGCGGTTGCCTCGATGCGCTCAGGAACCATCGGAAGGACATCGGGCATAATGACCGAGTCGGCAGCGAACCATGAAACGCGAGTGTCGCAGAAGTTTTTGAGGTAGTGGTTTAGACCGACGGCAAGGGAGTTGTTATTATTGGCTGTGATAACGATTTTCCCGTCGACTGATTCGAGTGCAAAATGGTCAGCAGTCGAATCGGGCTCGACTACAAAGACGAAAGAGTCAGCATGCTGAGGGAACAGACGACGCGCCATCTCAGCGACCGGGCCGTCGTCACGACGTTGGGGTGAACAGGCTGCGAGGGTCATTAAGAAGAGAATAAAAAACTTATAAACCGCGGTATATTTCATGAAATATTTTCGTTTATTCGAGGATTAGTTTTGGTATGCACCGTTGAGAACAACGGATATTCGATACAAATTAAGACATAATTTTCGAAACTGCAAAACATTTTGTCATATTTTTGATGAAATAGGGTGTGTATTTTGGTATTTTATGAAGTTATTGCTTGGGGGTAATAGGGGTAATGGGGCGAATAGCATCGAGGCTGCCTAAGATGTTAGGCAGCCTCGGAGTATTTTGGGGCGGTATTTTGGACGCACCAGGGTGCGTCCCTACAATTTTGGCGTATAGGTCAAAATGGGTGGTAAAATCGTCGTAACGCATTGTAAAGCATAAT
>CAMWQZ010000024.1 GCA_947176515.1 uncultured Bacteroidales bacterium
ATATTGTCAACTTTTGGGAAGTGGTATTATTCTCGTGGCTTACTGGTAACGCAGATATGCACCTGAAGAATTTCTCTTTATTCAAGCCAACAACAAATTATATGCTTACTCCTGCCTATGACCTTTTATCGACTTCTATCGTAATGCCTGAGGATGAAGAGGAACTCGCTCTGACCCTAAATGGGAAAAAGAAAAAGATAAATCGAGAAGATTTTGAAAAAGCAATGCGCGACAGCGGCATGGATGAAAAAGGCCATAGCCAATATCTTCACGAAATTTTCAAAAGCACTGCCAAAATGGTTTGAGCTCATAAATGAATCCTTTCTGCCTGTTGAAAAGCGCGAAGAACTTCAAGCATTGATAAGCCGGATGGCCACTCATGTAAGACTGATTAATAGTTAAAAGATCTCAATTACTCGTTGCAATGGGTAGCGATGTAATTTGCTAAAAATGGTTGCGGTGTCAACTATTTGGGTGGGGATGTTGTTTATTATTTGCAATGACTAAAGAAAAGATGACATATCAGATGCCTAATGTGGGCTGCATGATAGGGACTGCCTATCAAAGCCTGCTATCAAAATTGTCAGTGGCTCTGGCTAACGCCGGACTCGACTTGACTTGCTCTGAATATCTGATACTTAGAGTCCTCTATGACGAGGAGGGTCTGCAGCAATGTGATATAGCCGAATTGATAGGTAAAGATAAGGCCGGGGTCAGCCGTTGTGTGGCCGGCATGGAAAAGAAAGGCCTTGTAAGAACCGAGGCGGTGAGTCACAAATGTCAGCGAGTCTATCTTTCAGATAAAGGCAAGTCAATCGAAGCGGCAGTAAAGGGAGTCGCCAATGAGAGGCACCATGACCTCGAGGGTCTGGTTGACGGCAAAGATATGGAGATTTTTGTCAAAGTGCTTAGAGCTATTATTCAACAACAATAAATTAAAAAAGAAAGGAAATATCTATGATTAACTTGACTATTTGGAGTGACTTTGCATGTCCCTATTGCTACATCGGTGAAACCCGTCTGCAGAATGCAATCGAAGAGCTTGGACTGACCGACCAAGTGACTGTAGATTTCAGGGCTTTTGAGCTTAATCCGTTTGCCCCCAAAGAATACGAAGGTCCGACGCCCGAACGCTTCGCACAGAAGTATCAGCTTTCGCTTGAAGGCGCAAAGCAGCAGATTGAACAGATTTCGGAACTCGGTCGCGAACTTGGGATAGATTTCCGCTATGCAACAACGAGATATACCAACACTCGCGATGCTCACAGATTAATGAAACTCGCCGAAGCAAAATATGACCGTGAGACAGTAGGAAAGCTTAACGAGGCTCTTTTTGCCGCTTACTTTACTGAAAACCTGGAGCTGTCAGACCACAAAGTGTTACTTGACAAGGCAATCAGCGTCGGAATGAAAGCTGATGATATTAAAGAAGTGCTTGAGTCAGACAAATATGATGATGAAGTTAGATTTGACGAGCGCGAGGCGCAGATGAGAGGCGTCCACGGTGTGCCCTATATCGTATTCAACGGTAGCTTTGCAGTTCCCGGAGCTATGACTACCGAAGGCTTCAAGTCTGCACTGGAGCGTGAACTTAAGAAGCAGGGAGCAGAAGCCGAAGTTACGAAAGGCGAGCGCCCACATGTATGCGGCCCTGACGGATGTCAGTTATTGTAGGAGGCAAAACTATGATTAGAGAGCTTTCAGTAACAGGTGTATTCACCGAAAACTGTTACTTCTATATAGACGAGGTTTCGAAGTCGGGGTTTCTGATTGACCCCGGCGCCCAGGCAGGACTGATATATGATGTCATTAAGCGTAATGGCTGGACGATAGAAAAGATTTTGCTGACACACGGTCATTTTGACCATATGGGTGCCGCAGAAGTGCTACGAGAGAAGTTAGTGGCGCCGATTTATATCTATCCTTCTGACGCGCGTTACCTAACAGATCCATACCTTAATCTGAGCGGTAATTCAGGTCAAGGCATAGTCATCAGGCACTACGAAGAGTTATATGACGGCGAAATTATAAAGCTTAAAGCAAATAATTCGTTTATGCTGAAGGTTATCCATACGCCGGGTCATACGCCAGGCTCTGTGACATATTACTCGCAGGCAGAAAAAGCGGCATTTGTGGGTGACACTCTGTATGAACACGGTCCGGGACTGACCAATTTCCCCGGCGGCAATGTCAGGGAACTTGAAAACAGTATAGTTAATAAAATTCTGACTTTGCCAGGAGACACGGTGCTGTTGTCAGGTCACTCGTCGCCGATAACGGTAAATGAAGAACGACGTATGTTACTAAGATGATAAAAACGCCAGACTTTCGCAGTCTGGCGTTTTCGTATTGCCATAAAAAACATAAATCGGACGCTGCAGATTCACATCTAAACGTCCGATCCATTCGCCTATAAAAGCTAATTATCCCTATCGTGAAAAAAATAGGCGAATTTATCGTCCAGGGGGAGGACCCATTGGACCACCGCCGGGTCCGCCAAAGCGACGGGCATTGCGGTCGGTAGGTTCGTGGCCCTTCCCGAATGTGTTGAATTTGTATGTGAATGATACCATGAAATATCGGGTGAGCGAGTTATAGAGAGAGTCGTCAATGTAGTTAGCGGTTACGTTTCGGCTGATGTTGCTTTTCTGCTGCAGCAAGTCGTAGACTCTGAGTGAAACGGTAGCGGACTTGTTGCGAAGGAAACTGTAGGCGAGATTAGCGTTCCACATCCATTGCTTGGTGTCATATCCCTGAGAGTAACCAGAGGTTGCTGAATATGCAACGTCGGTGTTGATAGACAGTCCGAACGGAGTGTAATATGTGGCGTAGAATGTCGCGCCATAGCCGTGGACGGTGCTATTGCCAGCGAGTTTGAGAGTGTTCTCTACATACTGCAAAGAGTAGTTGGGACGGATTGAGAGTTCGGTGTTCTCGGGTTTCCATGAAAAAGTGAAATCTTCACGCAAGCTGTATCGGCGAGATATGTTTCGCTCGTTGTTGTTGTAGCCAACCGAACGGTTGAAGCTACCCATAAGGTGATTGTTGAACGTGAACGCCTTGTTGCGAAGAGGCATGGAAAAGATGTTGACAAGGAATGCGTTCCAGACACCATTGACGTTTTCGTAAGTGGTAACCGAACCACCAGTCTCCTTATTGAAATTCTGACGGGAGATAATGGCGTTCTGGCTCATCTGAATGTGACCCATAGTCATGATAGAGCGCTGGGCCTCGGCGTTGAAATTATTATATCTCAAACCGACAAAATGGCTGAAAGTAGGTTTCAGGTTAGGGTTACCGATGATGACTCTCAGGGGGTCGCTCATGTCAGCCACGGGCTGCAACTGGGTCATGGACGGCTGTGAGCTACGGCCCATATAGTCGATGTTAAGCGAAGCAGTCTTTGACTGACGGAAACGATAGCGCATATATGGAGCAAAATTCCAGACCCAACGCTTGGGGATTGTCTTGCGAGAATCAGTAAGATTGACTGAGTGAGACATCTGAGGCACGGCAGACAGACCGACATCGAGATTGCTTCGTTTTGAGACGTGTTTATAACCGATGCGGATATCCTGGTTCATGTAGTCGTTGCGGAATTTGTTTGAGAGATCATAGTTTAGTTCGAGGCGTGAGCTAATGGCAGGGTCGCCTTCCCAGCCGTCAGGGAAATACACGGGATGGTCGTAGGTGAAACGGTCAGTATTGTTCCAACGATATTGGAAACGATAGGCGAAAGTGATGAAGTTGCCTTTTTTGACGTCTCCGAGCGGTTCGGTCCACGATACACGCGCCATAATATTGTTAGACCATGTGTGGTTGTCGGTAAAACGGTCAGCGAGGTCAATTGAGTCGTTGAGAAGATAGAATTTATTCCAAGAGTAGGAGTTGCTCTTTTCACGGACATTGCTCATGCGATAGTTGGCGAATATTGAGAACGAACGGCCAGGCTTAGAGCGGAAATTATGATTATAGATTAGGCGACCTCCAATTTCGACAGATGTGCCTTTGGTGTTGTCATTGTTTATACTTCTCACGACTTCGCTCATAGCCGGGTCACCGGCGCGAGTCAACGACGAGTCATTAGAAAATGATTTGTTGAAGTTGACCGAGAAGTTGGGCATGAATTCAAGGGTGTTCAATGTGTCGGGTTTCCATTGTAGGCGGAAGTCTGCGCGCACGTTGTGGCCCTTATCGCGAGATGCCCTCTGGGAGTTGTAATAAGAGGTTGAATCGACAAAGAGATACTGACGGTCGGATTTCTGCCAAGAGTCGCGGTCGGTCTGAGAGTAGAGCACGTTACCGCCGACACGGAAAATTTCTTCCTTTCCTACATTGAAGTTTAATCCAAAAGCCTGTGAAGAAGTGATGCCGTTGGCGTTGCCGAAACGACGGAATCGACCGGAGTTGCCATCTGTGAAAGCCGGGTCATTCACGTTGTTACCGCCGCCCATGATTGACAGCTGATTGCCGTTCCAGAAACGATTGACAAGGAAAGAGGCTTTATAGCGATTGTCTGTGCCATAACCTGCCTCGACATTACCAACCCAACCGTTCTCCATGCCTTTCTTTACGGTGAGGTTAATGACGGTTTCTTCTTCGCCGTCATCTACACCTGTGATGCGAGCGAGGTCGCTCTTGCGGTCGACGACCTGTAATTTTTCAACCATGTCGACAGGTAGGTTCTTGGATGCAACCTTAGGGTCATCGGCGAAAAACTCTTTGCCATTTAGGAGGATTTTTGAGACTTCTTTGCCGTTGGCAGTAATCTTGCCCTCAGAGTCGACCTCAACGCCAGGCAGACGTTTCAAGAGGTCTTCGACTACAGCATTAGGAGCAGTCTTGTAGGAGTCAGCATTGTACTCAACTGTATCTTGCATCACCTTGATAGGGGTCTTGATGCCAACGACCGTTGTCTCTTTAAGCATGATAGCGCTTTCGGTCAGAGTTATCGGCTTAAGACGTATGTCTGAGTCGGAGACCTTGATATTGGAGTATTCGGGATTGTAGCCGACATATGAGGCTTCGAGTATGTAGGTGCCTTTTTTTACTGATGAAAGGGTGAAGCGGCCATTTTCGTTAGTGACAGAGCCTTTGACCTGAACGCTGTCTTTTGGCGTCAGAAGTCTGACCGAGGCTTGAATCATCGGTTCGCCAGTGGCATCGATGATGCGGCCGGATATGTCATAGGCAGAAACTGTGACCGCACCGATAAGCAGCGAGAGTAGAAATAGTAATAAACGGTTGACTGATGAATGTTGCATTGACTATAGTTATTATGGGGTTTCCATAAATCAGACACGAAATTAGTAAAAAGTTTAAGAGTGGCAAAGTCGGAAATATGGTAGAATAGACCAAAACGGCTATTTTATAGACGAAATGAATTTGGTATAGAAATTGTCATCAGCCAAACACTTTTTTGCTCAAATGATTGTTATAATTAAAAGGGCAATGATAAGTCTAATATAGACTCATTATCGAAACTTATTTAAAAAGTGCTTATGAAGATTATGAAAGGTAGACTATTAGTGGCAGCAACGCTTGTCGTGGCATTAACCGGCATGACATCGTGCACGGGGCTGATGCTGTCATCGGATTTCGGGTATGATGATTACGGGCCAGCTTACGGCGGCAGTTATTGGCCTAATTACGGTATCGGTTATAATCCTCCGTTGGGATATTACGGACCAGCGTGGAATACTCCGCCGCCACCTCCGCGCCCACCACAACAGCGCCCACCTTCAAAGCCCCAGCAACCGAATGGCTCAAACCGTCCTAACTATACCCCGACGCAGCCATCGAAACCCCAGCCATCGAAGCCGGCAGTGTCAACCACTCCCGATGGACAGATGCGCCCAGGCAATATGGGACAACCGGCTCCGTCAGGCAATAACCAATCAGGCGGCAATCAGTCGGGCAGCAGTGGCACTCACCGCGGCCGATAGCAAAATAAATGAAGAGTGAAAAATGAAGAGTGAAAAATGAAGAATTTACAAGGCTAATTTCAAGAGCTTACAGTCTTCTTCATCACCATCGGTATACCCGATAGCGAATATTGACTTGCCGTCAGAAGTCAGACACTTTATTCTATACGGAGTTTCCAACTTTCGATGTAGATTGCCGTCATAGTCAAAAATATAGATGATATTATTATCGTTGTAGCCGGGTGCAGAACCTACGACAATTCCGCAAAATGAGTCATTGAGTGCACATATATCCTTGAAACCTATAAAGCATTCCTCCGTTGAGTAGGCACATTTTGGAATTGCACCATTGGCTATATCATACTTGGGTTCATAAACCCCAACAACCGTTTTGCTTTTAATATGGTCATTTTCTATATCGAACACTTCAAACGCCATGCCGATGCTTGTTGCCACTACGAAATGTTTTCCGTCAGGCGAAACGGCATTGGATGCGCAATTATTCCATAATGACCAGTTGGCTTCTTCGTCCTCCGTCTGAATGGGATATGAAGTATAATTATAGACGGAGTCTTGATTGTTGATTAACATAAGCCGGCATTTATTGTTAAGGCCAACGCCGATAAATCGATCGTTGCCCAATGGATATACAGCACTAAATCGATATGCTCCTTCAGGAATAATGCCTGCATAATCATTCCATTTGGCCGAATTAAAAATTTCCGGGAAATCGCTTGCTTCACATTCCATTGATTTAGCCTTCATAAAATCATATATGCAGATTTTACCGGAAAGGTCTGAACCAATATTGTGGGGAGAGAGGAATTCATTGGGACCCTGACCAATCTCGCCAAAGCTGCCAATGTAATAACCGTTTGTTGAAATTAAATGAAAAAGTTTGCCGTTCAATGATTTATCAAAAAGCATCAATAACGTGTCATTTGCCATAATAATCTGGGTGGGATTTCCAAATATGTACCCAGTCTCAATAACTTTGGCATCGATTTCTTCGGTGTTGATGTTAGATAAGATTTTGTTATTGAATTCTACAGCTTTGTTGTTTCTGTCATTGCAGGATATAAACAGAAACAGGAATAAAATAGGCAATAATGATGTAAGGTCGGTAAATTTCTTCATTTTCTTAATTTACGTATTATTTGCGGGAATTGATGCGGCGGAACTCGTAATAAATCATTGCTGCGGTCACGAGTGTCGCAAGCAGGTCGGAGCCCGGGAATGACAGCCACACACCCGTCAGGCCGAGTTTGCCGGGCAAAACAAGCAAAAGGGGTATAAGAAAAATCACCTGGCGAGTCAAGCTGAGGAATATTGACTTGCCAACGCTGCCGATGCTTTGGAAGAAATTTGTCGACACAATCTGGAATCCCACGACTGAGAATGCGAGCAGGGTGTGTTTGAGACAGTCGATGGTTACGTCGACGAGGTATTTGTCGGAGGTAAAAGCCTTAGCGATAAGCGCCGGGAAGCAAAGTCCGACGATGCTGCCAACGGCACAGATGCCAGTGGTTACACCCGTTGCGAGCCAGAATGTGCGTTTAAGACGGTCGAGATGTCCGGCGCCGTAATTGTAACCGACTATAGCCTGCATGCCTTGACATATGCCGATAATTACCATGACAATAAGCGAGGTGTAAGTGACAAAAATGCCAGCTGCTCCGATGGCCGTGTCGCCACCGTAGTTTAACAACGATTTATTTATAATGACGTTGATAAAGCATGATGCGGCGTTGACGAGCGCCGGTGCGGCGCCAATAGAAATGATGCCAATGACGATTTCCCACTTGAGCCGATATGTGCCGCGCGAAAAGTGGAGTGTTACATCACGGCGGATAAAGTGTGCCATTACAAAAATCATCGAACAGGTCATTGCGATGTCACTTGCGATTGCTGCACCTTTGATGCCCATGCCGAATGTGAAGATGAATAAAGGCGCAAGCGCGAGATTAATGAGTGCACCGAGAATCATGGTTAACATTGCGCGACGGGGATAGCCAGATGCGCGCATGATGTTGTTGAAGCCGAAGGCGAGGTTGGTCATAAGCAAGCCGGGCAGCATCCAGAGGATAAAGTCACGGGCATAGGGGAGGGTGACCTCACTTGCGCCGAAAGCTTTCAGAATCGGGTCAATGAAGATGCCAAAGAGGGTGATATAGATTGTGGCATTGATAAGTAGGAGCACAAGGGCATTACCTAACACAAGAGATGCACGACTATAGTCCTTCTGACCAAGAAATATGGATATTCTTGCTGTGGCGCCGGCTCCGACGAGCACACCGAGGGCTGTAGTAAGGTTCATCACCGGGAAGGTGATTGCGAGACCTGAAATCGCCTCGGCTCCAACTCCTCGTCCGATAAAGATGCGATCGACAACGTTATAGAGCGACATTACAAGAAGCCCGACAACAGTCGGAACGCTATACTGCCACAACAGCCGACCGACGGCACCAGTGGCAAGGATATTAAGATTGCCTTTTATTGAATCCTCATTCATAAGATAAGATATTAAAAATGCTCATCAAAATATTATTGACAAGCATTTTTATGGTTTTAGACGGCTATGAGCATATTATTGTGCGGCAGATGCTTTGGCTCGTTCGTAGTATTTACGGATGTCGATGTTAGCAGCGCCGAAAGCCGGATATTCTTTAAGAATTGTTTCGTAAGCTTTTGCTTCAGCAGCGAAGTTTTTCTGTTCGCGGTAAACGTTGGCTTCTTTAACAAGAAGAATCGGAGTCAGCTGAGAGTTATGATCGGCTTCTTTAATAGCCTTTTCGAATGCGCTGATAGCTGCGTCGTAGTTTTTGAGGTTGACGTAGCAGTCGCCTTTGAGAGCTTGAATGCCTGAAGCGATGATTTCGTCAGAGGCAGAAGCATCGTTGAGATATTTGATAGCCTCTTCGTAGTTGCCTGCCTGGTAGAGACGGATAGCAGCTTCGATTTTTGCGCGGTCGCCGCTCTTTGTGCCATGAGTTGCAGCGTCTTTGTAGAGGTTTAGCGCGATTGAGTCGTTCTGCTCAACATCGGCGAGGGCAATTGCCTGATCAGCTTTTGCAACCTGAGACTGGCGCACGAGGAACCATACAAGTACGATTACGAGCACAACGGCTACTGCGATGAAAAGGGCTGTGAGCTGTTTGCGGTATTTTTTTGTTTTTGCTACGAAGTCTGCTTCTTCTTCGATAACAGGCTGAACGTTTGGTTTGTTATTTTCCATTGAAATTATGTTGATTTCGTTTTTTATTTCAAGAAAGAATGAGCCGACAAATTACGCCGACGCTTTCGAACTGCAAAAATAGTGTTTATCTCTCAGAAATAAAAATTTTTGGCTTATAAACCGTTATTTTATTTTATAGCCAAGCTCTGAAAGGAACTTTCGACAGTCATTTTTTTTTTGGTCTTGATTGATGATTTCACGTCAAGGCGAAGATCCTCGGCAG
>CAMWQZ010000025.1 GCA_947176515.1 uncultured Bacteroidales bacterium
GACCGTATCGCTTTTCACCACGGTTGCGAGCAGTGATTTTCCGCCGGGGCCGACGAGTGTTCCGATGTCGGCGCTGCGTTCAGAGATATAGCCTGAAATGGGTGACTGAACAGCCGTGTAGCCAAGGGTCAGTTCGGCTTGGGTCAGTTCGGCCTCGGCAACGATTACGTCAGCCGTCGCAGATTCATAGGCTGCTTTGGCGTTGTCATAGTCGAGCTGCGAGGCAGCGTTCTGAGCATAAAGCGGACGGATGCGTTCGAGGTCGCGTTCGGCTTTCTGTGCCACGGCGCGAGCTTTGTTGAGTTGTGCCTTGGCTTTCTCTGCGTTAGCGCGGTAGACGCGAGGGTCGATTATAAACAAGGTCTGGCCTTTATTAATATATGTGCCCTCGGCGAAAAGCATTGATTCAAGATAACCCTCGACACGGGCGCGTATCTCAACAAACTGCTGAGCGCGGATGCGGCCTACGTATTCGCCGTAGATATTGATATCGTCGACCTCTACAGGCTCAACTTCTACTGTCGGATATTGGACGGGTTCAGAAGCCGGTCTTTTTAAAATCTTGACTGCAATTATAGCTACAACAATAACACAAATCGCGGAAATCCAGACGATTTTGCGTTTAAATAGGTCTCGGACTGGTGCGATTGATTTCGCGAGCAAGGGACTTTTTTTCATTAGTTTTATTGTGGTGATGAATGTTATATCTCAAGCAAGTAGCGACAGAGGAGTCTGGAGTTTGCTTAATCAGTTAAACGTTTTTATGCTGATAAATGTTCGTTTAGCTTTATTGATTTTTGAGTCGTTCAAGCAATTGGGCCTTGCAGCTGTCAGAGACGGGGATACGAGCGTCGCCGTAGACAATGCGGCCCTGCTCTAAAACACGTATGCGGTCAGTGTTGGCGATATATGAGCGATGGACTCTGAGGAAGCTTTCGCTTGGCAGAGTGGCTTCGATAGCTTTCATGCTCATGAGAGTCAGCACGGGGCGGGGCTGACCGTCGATATAGATTTTGATATAGTCTTTGAGACCTTCGACATACAATATATCGTTGACAGGGATGCGGATCAGGCGATATTCGCTTTTGACCGATATAAACTGCTGCTGGTCGTTGCGGCCGCCACCGGCTCGCTCCACGGCTTGAAGAAATTCGGCATAGCTTATCGGTTTGAGAAGATAGTGGATGGCGTTGACTTGAAACCCTTCGACAGCAAAGTCGCGATAAGCGGTTGTAAATACAACTTTTGTCTGAGCCGTGATGCGTCGGGCAATATCAAGGCCAGTCAGCTCAGGCATCTGAATGTCGAGAAAAGCGATGTCGGGTTTAAGGCTATTGATAGCGTCGAGAGCCTGCATGGCTGAAGTAAATGAACCGCAGAGTTCGAGTCCCTCTGTGCGCTCAACATAAGAAGCGATGAGGCGGCAAGCCAAAGGTTCGTCATCAACGACTATGCATCGTAAACTGCTCATGACAACGAGTTGTTGGTTTTGACGTTTATTTCAAGTCTGGCGGTGTAACTGTCTCCGTCGACGGTTGTGGTCAGTGATGCATTAGTACCGTAGATTAGTAGGAGACGACGGCGAAGATTGGCGATGCCGATGCCGCCTTGACGGTCGACAACCGTTTTTGCATCAAAACGGTTGTGGGTCTCACATGTGATTATGCCATCATGGGCGACAATGTCAATGGTGATGTGGTCTGTCGGGTCGCCGGTGTTGCCGTGCTTGAATGCGTTTTCGATAAGCGAGATAAAGAGAAGGGGAGCGATTGGCGCTTCGGTCATCTCGTCAATATCTATGTGCGTGATTACGACTCCTGGAGTCAAGCGCAGTTCCATCAGTGAGATATAGTTGCGCGTGAAGTCAGTCTCCTGTCGGAGTGTGACGCGCGCTGGGGTCTCGTAGAGCATGTAGCGCAGCATCTGTGATAGTTCGTGAACAGCCGTCTGAGCTTCAGCCGGTGAAATCTCGATTAAGGCGTAGATTGAATTTAATGTATTAAATAAGAAGTGGGGGTTGAGCTGGCTTTTGAGGTTGCGGAGTTCTGACGCTTTTTGCTCTGCGGCGATGTCTCGGCGCTGGCGCTCGAGAGCTGACCAGTGGTCAGAAAGTCGCATCGCTACTGCAAGTCCGATTGTAAGGATAACCATTACTCCGTCGCGCACCATCCCAGAAACGAACCTCAGTCTGAATTTTTCAGGATTACGAAAAGGACGTGTGGCGCACTCGGCGATGCGAGGCAAGTAATCGAAATAGTACCATATAAGATAGCTGATGCCAAGGGCCACAATAAGTAAAATGAGATTGTAACATAAGAAACGCCACAGCCTTACTTTGGGTGTAAGGGTGTGGCCGATGACACCGTAGTACTCAATATAAAATGCGGCAATGAATATTAGCGACTTGGCGTACATGTGCCACTGAGTCCCTCCTAAAGGTTGTTTGCCGGAGGCAGCCATTGCATATCCCATGATGAACTCCGGCAATAGGAATAGCATGGAGATTACTATCAGATGGGAGATGAATTTATGGATATCGACGCGTTTGCTGTCAGAATGAATGTCGATTGGCTGGCTCGTCATGTTAGCATTGTAATTGATTATGCAAATATAATGCTTTGCCCCGACAAAGCAAGCAAAACTCGACCAAGCGCCCAAATTTGTCTATGAAATGAGAAGGCAATCTAGTTTGTAGTTTAATTAAGCTATGCTATATTAACAATATTCCCTTTCCATACAGTAAATCCAAGTTTATTCAACGAAGGAACTTTAAATTCACAAGGGTTTGGTATGATTTTATAAGGGCGGCTAAATCCTGCTGCTACTCCCAGAGGTGAAGGTTTAATATCGTCACATCCTCTGGCGGATACAATGCACTTCTTCATACTGCAGTTGTCTATATACTCTTTTATCTCAGGAATTCCCATCAAAAAATTAATAGTGCCAATAAACTGACTTTTTGCGTCAGGTCCCTTACTTTTAATATTTCCAACTGATAGTTCATGTAAAATGAAGTAGTTATTACTATCCAACACAGTAACTATATAGTCTGCTCGTTTTAAATCTTTCGACCAATCCTCTTTTGGACTCTTTCTGAATTGATTAATAAAATTGTCATACTTTATGAATACTAGGTCATATGGAGCAGAGGGAACACCATTGATATAGGTAGCTGCTCGATCTGATGAGTTTCGATCACACTTGATAGAGCCATCAGATTTACAATCATGAATATCAAATATGTGGTCTAAGATTATTTCATAATCAACTATAACCTCATCAGGGAACACGCCTAATTGTTTTTCCCTACGTTTTATCACAGCAGGAGCGACACAATTACTTAGTATTTCAATAATGCTCATCTCCTCATAGTTTTATTGTGAAAGATTATCGTATTGATCATATATATTTGATATAGGATCAGACAATCTTGTCGCATCAATCAAAGGCATTCCATTGTTACCTCTTACTTTAAGATTTATCAGTGTGCCTTCCTCAATTAAATATACACTGACCATATCAGGATTAATGGAAATCTCATCGTCAGCGTTACCGACGTAACGGGCAATTAGGAGATTCAAATAGTTGACAATATAAGGGCTATGAGTAGCCAGCATTAATGTCATGTCATACTGATGCTTGCTGGAAAAACAATGACTTACCAAAAAGTCTATCATTTCAATTTGATTGTCAGGGTAGAGACTCAGTTCTGGTTCTTCAATAAAAATATTTACACGTCGGTTGGGAAACTCTCCTACATTCATGCCAGCACGAAAATTCTTCAGATTATCATTGTCAGCAAAATAACTAAACAAGGCTCTGTTTAAAGAATCTTCGAGATTATACTTGGTGGCGTAATAGTCTACGATAAGTCCAACGGATGTCGCTGTCTGAATGCCGGAAGATGAATTTGATAATTTAATGGAATAATCACCATTTATACCTTGCCCTGAAATTCTGAAATCGTTAATGCCATTTTTCTGTTTTAGTACGCTAAATTTTACCCCTAAAAAGTTAAGGTCAAGTTCAGAGATAAACTTATATGCTGTACGGAAATTTTCAAGTGTGTCTTGCAGATAATAATTATCTTTGTGGCGATCAATCGAACTACCCAAAAGATCAGGTATGATAGACCTTTTATCGCTTATGAATACGACTTTTTCAAGACTAAGATGTTCACGAGCAACTACAAACTTTGCACTCGCGGCACCATTTTTCATAACTATTTCATAGGGTCCGTTTCGATATACTATTTGAGACGTAGGAGTTAAGTATTCAAGAAGTCCTGATGCTCGAAGGAGGGGTTTTGTTTTAAATCCGATCTTTGTATTTTTGATTTTTGAATGTTTTATAAACGAACGTAAGTTCACACGCTTATACATCCATCTAAACAAAGATAGGACTTTCATAATGGTACTTTTGCCACTACCAGATTGCCCAATTAATACAGTAAGAGGGCGTATATCACTAAGCTCAATCTCAGAGATTGGTCCAAAATCAACTATTTTGAGATATTCGGTCATATTAATCTAATATTTATCTTACGAAGATTCGAGGCATTTGGCGCATAGAATGGTCATCTTGTTTTTAATGACATATCCAAATATGTTTTGTGTGCAAATATAAGTTAAAAAAAACTACAATTCAACTTTAAGTTTAAATAGAAGCTATGAATATAGCGTTTTTAATGTATTTTCATGCTGAGTTTTGATAAGGTTATAATGAACGGCTTTTGCAATATGTTTTGGAATATCACGATTATTTTTATGAAAAATAAGTGGGTTCGATGGAGATGAATTAATTCGATGGAGATGGATTAAGAGGATTGAAGTGAGATTTTTTAATTTTTTTGTTTGGGAGGTTGGATTTGAAAGTTTTTTGGGTTAACTTTGCATGTAACGATTGGCTGGTGGCTCGGCCGGTCGGAGATTATTAAAAAATTTATTTGTTTTTGCCTTAGATTTAATCTTATGTCTGACCTTTCGAGAAGAGACTTTTTAAAACGAAGCGGAATCGCTTTGGCCGGCATGATGGTTGCCCCTACAATCGTTCCGGCATCAGTGCTCGGTAAAAGCGCAGGTTACACTGCGCCGAGTGATAAACTTAATATCCTTGCAGTCGGCATAGGCGGTCGCGGAGCGGCTGACCTTGCTGAGATGGAGACAGAAAATATTATCGGGCTCTGTGATTGCGACTGGAGGTATGCCAAACCTATTTTTGACAAATATCCCAAGGCAAAGCGTTACAGCGACTATCGCCGGATGTATGACGATATGCTCAAAGATGCTGACGCTGTGATGGTGGCCACGGCTGACCACACTCACGCCATAATTGCTGCCGACGCAATCGTCGCAGGCAAGCATGTCTACGTAGAGAAACCTTTGACGCTTTATCCTTACGAATCGCGTTTGCTGACCAAGCTCGCAAAGAAGCACAAAGTTGCCACGCAGATGGGTAATCAAAGTACGTCGCACGCTAATACTCGCACGGCTCGCAACTGGCTTGCTAACGGCGAGATTGGTGAAGTGACCCGTATTGAGGCTTTTACCAACAGACCAATATGGCCGCAGGGCATGTCTACGCCAAAAGAGGTGATGAAGGTGCCCAAGACTATGGACTGGGAGGCTTTTATCGGTCCGGCTAAGTATCGCCCTTATCATGAGACTTATACGCCTTGGAATTTCCGAGGATGGTGGGATTTCGGTTCAGGCGCACTCGGCGACATGGCTAACCATATTCTTCATGTGCCGTTCCGCGGTCTGGAACTTGGCTACCCGACAGCGGTCATCGGCAGCTCGACGATGCTTATGAGCGATTCGTGTCCTACGGCTGAGAAAATCACATTCAAGTTTCCTGCGCGCGACAATCAGCCTAAACTTGCGTTGCCACCGGTTGAATTGACGTGGTATGACGGCGGCCTGATGCCTAATCTGCCGGATAATATGCCCGAGGGCATGAAGTTTGACCCCAATGGTGTGGCTGTGCTTTATGGAACGAAAGACACAATGGTAGTAGGCAACAGCGGTACAGCACCGATACTCTGCTCGGGCCGTAATCCTGAGGTGCCGCAGCTCTGCCGAGTAGTCGAAAACGACAACCATCAGCAGGACTGGATTCGCGCTTGTAAGGAAAGTCCTGAAAATCGTGTGCCATGTGAATCAGACTTTATGTATGCCGGTCCGCTTAATGAAATGATAACTATGGGCGTGGCTGCAGTGCGTCTGCAAGGGTTGAATCAGTGGCTCGGTTGGGACGGCGAGAACATGCGCTTCACTAATATCCCGGCTGACGCTACGATTTCTAACATTATCGAAGATAAGTTCCAGATTCACGACGGACATCCGACATTTGACCGAACTTACACTGAGCCGGTTGACGCTAATCTATATGCAGAGCGATTAATCAAGCCGGTCTATCGCGACGGATGGGTGTTGCCCGACATGCCTAACGTGTAAAAAATAATAAACCAATCATAATTCAACCCATAATATAATGTCAGATCTTTCGAGAAGAGATTTCCTCAAGAAAAGCGGTATCGCTTTGGCAGGAATGATGGTGGCGCCAACGATAGTCCCGGCGTCGGTGCTCGGCAAAAGCGCAGGCTACACTGCGCCGAGCGACAAGCTTAATATACTTGGCGTCGGTATCGGAGGCCGTGGTGCGGCAGACCTTGCAGCTATGGAAACCGAAAACATTATCGGCCTCTGTGACTGCGACTATAAATATGCCAAACACATTTTTGATAAATACCCTAAAGCGAAGCAGTATAGCGATTATCGTCGTATGTATGACGATATGCTGAAGGACGCAGATGCAGTGATGGTTGCCACGGCTGATCACACTCACGCTATAATAGCCGCAGATGCAATCGTTGCAGGAAAGCATGTCTATGTTGAAAAGCCGCTGACTCTCTATCCCTATGAGTCACGTCTGCTCACGAACCTTGCTAAGAAACATAAGGTAGCGACCCAGATGGGTAACCAGGGCGCGTCGAGCGCCGGTTCGCGCAAGGCTATCAACATCATACGTAATGGTGAACTCGGCGAAGTGAAACGCATCGAGTCGTTCACCAATCGCCCGATTTGGCCGCAGGGTATGCCTGCTCCCAAAGAGGCAATGAAGGTGCCAAAGACTTTGAACTGGGATGCATTTATCGGTCCGGCAAAATATCGTCCATATAACGCTGCCTACACACCGTGGAACTTCCGCGGATGGTGGGATTTCGGTTCAGGCGCACTTGGCGATATGGCTAACCACATCCTCCAGGTGCCTTTTATGGCTCTTAACTTGGGCTATCCGACATCGGTTATCGGCAGCTCGACGATGCTTATGAGCGACTCATGCCCGTCGGCTGAAAAAATCACATTCAAATTCCCTGCTCGCGACAATCTGCCTCGTCTCGCCTGTCCCGAGGTTGAATTGACATGGTATGACGGCGGCCTGATGCCGAATCTGCCTGATAATATGCCTGAAGGCAAGAAATTTGATGAGAATGGATGCGTAGTGTTATATGGAACTAAGGACACTATGGTTGTCGGAACATATGGCTCTGACCCAATCCTTTGCTCAGGTCGCGATCCTGAGGTGCCGCAGCTCTGCCGCGTGGTCGAGAATGATAATCACCAGCAGGACTGGATTCGCGCGTGCAAGGAAAGTCATGAAAACCGTGTGCCGAGCGAATCAGACTTTATGTATTCAGGTCCGCTTAACGAAATGATTACTATGGGTGTGGCTGCTGTGCGCCTTCAGAGTCTGAACCAATGGCTCGACTGGGATGGTGAAAACATGCGTTTCACTAATATTCCGGCCGACGCTACAATCTCAAACATCATTGAAGATAAGTTCCAGATTCATGACGGCCACCCGACATTTGACCGAACTTTTACAGAGCCGGTTAATGCTAATCTCTATGCGCAACAACTAATCAAACCTGTTTACCGCGAAGGTTGGGTTCTGCCCGATATGCCAATAGTCTAAATAATTATAGGGATTGTGCCCGATGCGTCTGCCGCAACAAGCGGTTAGGCAAATCGGACGCACCAGGGTGCGTCCCTACAATTCAAGCAATTAGTAACGTCTTTTTAAGGAATAAGCAATAATATAACTAACATGAAACAAACAGTGATGATGGCTGCTTCATTAGCGCTTGCGCTTGGCATGACAGCGTGTGGCGGCAAGAAAGCAGCTGATGCAGAAACAGAAAGCGCCAAGACGGCGACACTCACTTACTCGACTGAGCGACTCGGCGATCAGATTGCCGAGGCTGAGTTTCCGGTCGATGACGAAGGCTATATAGTAATCTTTGATGGCACAGACTTTACAGGCTGGCGCGGCTATGGCAAAGACCATGTGCCCGAACGCTGGTCGGTGGAGGACAGCTGCATGCACTTTGTCCGTGGAGAAGGTGAAGGCGGCGACATAATGTTTGGCCACAAGTTCCAAGACTTTGACGTCCAGTTTGAATGGAAGGTGTCAGAGGGTGCTAACTCCGGATTCTTCTATCTTGGTATGGAGACTCTTGACCCCGATGGAAATCTTGAATATATGTGTATGTCGGCTCCCGAATATCAGATTCTCGACAACGAGAACCATCCCGATGCCAAACTTGGCATAGACGGTAACCGTCAGTCAGCGTCGCTCTACGATATGATACCAGCCAAACCTCAGAACTCAAAGCCTTGGGGCAAATGGAACACGGCGCGTGTAACGGTGAAAGATGGTAAGGTGGCTCACTATCAGAACGGCGAAAAAGTGCTTGAATATGAAATATGGACACCGGAATGGACCGACCGTCTGCAGGCATGCAAGTTCAGCGAAACAGAATGGCCAGCAGCGTTCAATTATCTCAACAACAAGCATGACGGCCATTTCGCTTTCCAGGACCACGGTGATGAAATCTGGATTAGAAACGTGAGAGTCAAGGAGCTATAATTTGAAACTTTCTTAAAGATATGAGAAAATCAATATTAATCGTTTGCGCGGCTGTAGCTCTGCTATCGTCATGCGGCAACAATCAAAAGTGCAGTTGCGGATGCGGTGAGTGCAGCTGTGAGAAAGACCCGGCGGCTATCGCTGCCAAGGCTCACCGATGGCGCTTATACACATCTGACGCTGCCGACGATCTTACGCGTT
>CAMWQZ010000026.1 GCA_947176515.1 uncultured Bacteroidales bacterium
TTTCCCACCCGACGCCGGCATCCGAGAGTGCCTCTTGTCTCGTGGGCGCGGAGATGTGTATCAGCGACAGGAGTATGCCGGTGGTGCGGTTTCTTACTACACGCGCCAGCTGCATGCGCTGGCGTTCGCCAGTCGATAATGTCGACGATGCCCTGTCAAGGCTAAGATAACCGAGGCCGAGGTCTACGAGCCTTCGCGCAGTCAGCAGAAATGCCTCACCGATATTTATAGCCATCTGTTTCATTTCAGGGGGCAATGTGTCGGGCACTCTTTTTACCCACTCTATTGCGTCGCTAAGAGTCTTGGCCGTAGCTGTGTCGAGACCGATGCCGTCAATCTTCGGCGCACGTGCCGCCTCTGATAGACGCGTGCCATGACAGCACGGACAGACATCGCTCTTGAGAAATTTTTCTACGCGTTTCATACCCTTCTCGTCGGTCACCTTTGCCAACGCGTTTTCCACGGTGTAGACAGCGTTGTAATATGTAAAGTCCAGTTCACCGGCCGTCTCGCTTTTCTTAGCCCTATAAAGGATTGTCTTTTTGACCGCCGGACCATTGAACACTATGTCTCGCTCTTTATCAGTCAGCTGATTGAATGGCACATCAGTGCGCACCCCCATAGCGCGGCACACATCAGTCATCAGCGACCACATAAGGCTGTTCCACGGGGCAACGGCACCTTCGTCGATAGTCTTAGTTTCGTCGGGCACTAACGTCGAGCGGTCGACCGTCATGACCACACCCGTTCCGCCGCACTTCTCACATGCACCGGTGCTGTTGAAAGCCAAATCCTCTGCACCGGGTCCGTAAAAGTGAGTGCCGCAGTTCTCACAAACCATTTCCCTTTCAGCCGCCACGTCGAGCGACGGCTCATGATAGTGTCCGCAATTCGGACAACGATGGCTTGCCAGGCGCGAAAACATCAGGCGCAGACTGTTAAGCAGTTCGGTGCCCGTGCCAAAAGTACTTCTCACGCCCGGTACACCAGGCCGCTGATGAAGCGCCACGGCTGCCGGCACATAACGTATGTCTTCGACGTCGGCCCTCGTCGCCTGAGAGATACGGCGGCGAGTGTAAGTCGACAGAGCCTCAAGATAGCGACGCGAGCCCTCGGCATAAAGCACACCTAACGCAAGCGACGACTTACCCGAACCCGACACACCGGCCACACCGACAATCTCGCCAAGCGGTATATCGACATTAATATTTTTCAAATTGTGGACTTTCGCACCGCGAATCTCTATCTTGTCATGCTTCATTCTTTGGACGGATGCCGGACTCTGGTATATCACAACTTGTTTTGAGAGATTAAAGCCCTGCGGCTTCAAGTATCAGTTTGGGCAACTGGTTATTGTTGTTAAGATGGGTGAATTTTTCAGCTCCAGCGCCGACAGCAAATACAGGAACGGGGTTACCGCTATGACTCAAAGTGGTGAAGCCAACACCAGCAGCGTCATTGACAAGACGGAACACTTCGACTGCAAATGCGTTGAAGTTAGCGTAAAGCGTCTTTTGATCCTCGCTATTGCGCATAACGATAGCGGCTTCGAACATTTCCTTGAGCTTACTTTCCTGAGCTTCTGACACAGGGATATGATTGAAAAGACCAAAGTTTTCAGTAAGGTATTCTTTCATGTCATCCCACTGATAGACACGGCGGTTTTTGGCGAGGCCTTTGCAGTAATCGCTGAACTCTTCTTTTGAAACTCGCTGGTAGCTGAAGCTGCCAAGATGAGCCATATTTTTCACTTTTGGATAAATCATAGCCATGCCGCCGGTGTCATGGTCAGCGGTCACAACGATGAGTGTCTCGTCGGGATGCTTGAGATAGAAATTGTAGGCGAGCTTTAGAGCATCGTTGAAATTTATGATTTCGATTATTGCCGCACCTCCGTCGTTGGCGTGGAGAGCGTGGTCGATATTACCGCCCTCGACCATCATAAAGAAACGGTCGGGAGTGTTTTTTTCGAGATGTGCGAGACAGGTTTCGGTTATCAGCGGCAATGTCAAACGTCCCTCAATAGAGTCGATTGTATAACCTATATTCCAGTTAGGACATCCGTCAGGATTAATAAGGAACACTCTTTTGGAATTGATTTTTTCAATCTCAGAGGGACCGTAGATTACCTGAACTTTGTTTTTGGCCATCACGTCGTTGACGTTTTGCTCGTCGGTCTTATATGAGCCGGCTCCGGCAAGAAATTCATAGCCCGACTCGGCAGCCTGACAACCGATTTCATAATGCTTTGAGCGGTTAGGCACGTGAGCGTAAAACGCCCCAGGCGTAGCATCGAAGGGCGACACAGATGTCACAATGCCGACACCATAGCCATTGTCATGGAATTTTTTTGCAATTGACTCTACAGCGATAGTGTCGGGCGACATGCCGAGCATAGAGTTTTTGGTCTTTACGCCTGTCGAAAGCGCCGTGCCGGCAGCCGCCGAATCGGTGATACGTGAGTTGGCCGAGTAGGTCATACACCAGCTGACAGTCGGGAACTGCATCATCTGCAGAGGCTTGTCGTTCTTGAGAATTTCGCGGTTATAGGTATCAGCCGCCATTACTGGCCCCATGCCCATGCCGTCGCCAATGAAGTAGAAAACGTATTTAGCATCTTGAGCCGAGGCCGCAAGCGATGCAGCCGACAAAATAGCTGCTGTAAACAAGTGTTTGAGTCTCATTACTATAGTGTGATTATTAGTTTATTATTTCATTAGTTTAAACATCTGCTCGATTATATGGCGATCGTTGCAGAGACGAGGCACCTTTCGCTGTCCGCCAAGTTTGCCTGTGGATTCGAGCCAACGGTCAAACAAACCTTCGGGTGCATCGTCGATAGTCAGACGGTCAAGGAATATATTACCGCTGCGCTTTGCCTGATAATCTGAATTTTCAGACTGAAGGGCCAAATCAAGCTTCTCCGCAAAATCCTCTTTGTCAGCAGGCGCTGATTCCCACTCAATCAACCACTGATGGTGGCCGCGGTGACCGCCATCGTCATAGACCGGAGCAGCTGTGTAGTTCAGTACAGACGCACCTGTCTGGCGACAAGCCTCAGCGATAGCCGCGTCGGTGTTATGAACCATCACTTCCTCACCAAAAGCATTGATAAAGTGCTTGGTGCGTCCGGCAATCGTAATTTTCAGAGGGTCGACAGACTCTACCTTGACCGTGTCGCCGAGCATGTAGCGCCACAGACCGTTGCAAGAGCTTATCACCAGCGCATAAGTCTCGCCCGGCTGGACTTTCCAAGCCGGAATAGCAGCCTCGGAAGCATCGCCGAGACCTCCAAGCGGCACGAACTCATAGAACACGCCGACATCGAGCAGAAGCAGCATGCCTGGCGAACCATAATCAGACTGCACGGCAAAAAATCCCTCAGACGCATTATAAGTCTCAAGATAGTGCATCTTAGTAGGGTCTGTCAGCCGAGCATATTGCGCGCGGTAAGGCTCAAACGATATGCCGCCGTGGAAAAACACTTCAAGGTTGGGCCACACGTCGTGGATTGTCGTGGCTCCGGCTGCAGCAATGACCTCGCGGATTACAGTCATGAACCACGATGGCACACCGGATATATTTGTGACATCCTGATTAATCGAAGCCGCTACAAGCGCCGGAAGTTTCTCATGCCAGTCACTCATCAGGGCCACATCTTTTGACGGGATGCGGAACATATTGGCCAGCGGATTAATCTTGTCAATAAGGTTTGCCGAGAGGTCCCCGACCTTAACGCCTGCAGGCAAATTGCTGACCTCGTTGGCATAGCTACCACCGAGGATGAAACTTTTTCCTGAAAAAATGCGGCTGCGCGGATTGAGATTTAAGTAATGAGCCACGACATCACGGCCACCTGCATAGTGGTTACGGCTGAGCGAGTCATCTGTCACCGGCACATACTTACTTTTGCCGTCAGACGTGCCTGACGACTGAGCGAAACGTCGGCAACGTCCAGGCCAAAGCACGTCTTTCTCGCCCATGACCATGCGCATTACGTCATCGCGAATGTCCTCGTAGACGACCACCGGCACATTGCGGCGGAAATCATCATAAGACTTGACCCGGCGCAGATTATATCGCTCACCGACAGCCGTAGACACCGCTCGCGACAACAGCCAGTCGAGCTGACGGCGCTGCACTTCTTCGCAGTGTCCGACCCAACTGCGAGCAGCCTTTACTCGCGGCGCAAACAACGGTCGTGCTAAAGGTGTGAAATCTGTCATCGTCAATCTGGCAATAAGGCACGGATTGCAAGTTCGTAAGATTTAGCACCAAAGCCACTGATGCTGCCAATGCAGACAGAAGCAATCTGCGAACGATGGCGTATCTCTTCACGGGCAAAAATATTAGAGAGGTGTACCTCTACAACCTTACGTCTGACGGCAGCAATCGCGTCAGCCAAGGCAAGCGATGTATGGGTATAGGCACCTGCATTGAGCACGATACCGGCATAAGCTTCATCGAAACCGACTTCGTGAATCTTGTCGATTAAAGAGCCCTCGTGGTTGCTTTGGAAATGCTCTATCTCAACTTGAGGAAACATCGCCACAAGACGCCCAACAATATCGTCGAGCGTTTCGCGGCCATAAATCTCCGGCTCGCGACGGCCAAGCAAGTTGAGGTTTGGTCCGTTGATGATTAATATTTTACGCTTCATTTCTTTACTTTTACATGTTCGGTCGGCGGCAAATCGCGGTTGCGGCGCTCGACGGCGTCACAGACTTCGTGGGCGAGATGGATGAATGCCTGGGCGCTCAATGTGTCGCCGGCTGCAATAGGGTCTCCATCGTCGCTGTGCTTACCGACCGCAGCAACGAGCGGAATGCACGCCAGTAATTGAACACCCAACTCACGGGCAAGTTCGGTCGCTCCGCCATTACCGAATATATAATACCGTTCGTCGGGATGCTTTTCGGGCGTGAACCAAGCCATATTCTCGACAATGCCAAGCACTGGAACATTGATTTTCGAGTCAGTAAACATAGCAATACCCTTGCGAGCATCAGCGAGGGCCACCTGCTGGGGGGTCGATACAACCACCACGCCGGTTATGCCAAGCGTCTGGACGAGCGTAAGGTGGATATCGCTCGTGCCGGGGGGCATATCTATGAGGAAATAGTCGAGCTCGCCCCAATCGCCCTGCTCGATAAGCTGTTTGAGAGCATTTGAAGCCATCGAACCACGCCAAACCACCGCACTATTGCGGTCGACAAGAAAACCAATCGAAAGCAACTTCACGCCATAACGCTCCACGGGGATGATTTTTGTCACTCCGTCGACCTCGTGCATATATAGCTGCTCGTCTTCGACCCCAAACATCTTAGGTATCGACGGACCAAAGATATCGGCGTCAAGCAAGCCGACGCGATAGCCTTCACGGGCGAGCGCAACAGCAAGGTTGGCCGCCACAGTCGATTTACCTACACCGCCTTTACCCGACGATATGCCGATAATGTTTTTCACACCGGGAAGCGGATTAGCCTTTGGGGCGGCTGGGGCTGTGCGAGTCTTAACGTTGACTGTCACCTCTGCGTCGGCAGCAGCAAAAGTATGAATTGCAGCTTCGGCTGCTTTCACTACCGATTTCATAAAGGGGTCTGTCGGCTTATCGAAAATCAGCGAGAAGCTGACTTTGCGACCATCAATGCGCAAGTCATCTTCAATCATTCCTGCCTCGGCAATATTCTTGCCTGAACCAGGATAACGCACGGTTGCGAGCGCGTCGAGTATGAGTTTTGGATATAATGGTGTAGTATCTGACATTGTAATATTATTGTGCTGTGTTGTTAGTTTCGTCAAATAGCTGAGGCATCTGGATGTAGCCGCGCGAATAGCTGCGGTAAGTGTCAGGCTCGATTTCTTCGTCGGGTTCGTCGAGCGCTCCTGCAGCCGGAAGTCGGAACTTAATATATTTAATCGTCAAGCCGCGCGAAAGCCACTGCTTTTCGTAATGAGTCTTGATATCAAGAATGTCATCAGCGAGACCTGAGGCATAAAGGTCGTCGGTGTCCCACTCTACCGGCAGCCGGTTAAGACCAATCATCAGAGTAGTGTAACGGTAGAGGAAAGGACTGTCGGTTTTGAGATGGATTGTGCCGCCATCGGCAAGCACCTTGCGATACAAATCCATGAAGCGCGTAGACGTCAGTCGCTTTCTCACCTTCTTCATCTGTGGGTCGGGGAAAGTAATCCATATTTCAGCCACTTCGCCCGGAGCGAAAAACGACTCTATGAGTTCAATCGAGGTTCGCACGAAGGCGACATTGCGCAGACCTTCGGCGCGCGCCTCTGACGCGCCGGTCCACATGCGCGCACCCTTGATGTCGATGCCTATAAAATTTTTGTCGGGAAATCGCCGCGCCAGTCCGACCGTGTATTCGCCCTTGCCGCATCCGAGCTCGACAACGATAGGATTATCGTTGCCAAAAAAGTCCTGATGCCAGCGGCCTTTAAGCGGAAAACCGCCCCCCTCCTGCAGACGGGAGAAAGGATATTGGAAGACGAAATCAATCGTCTCCATGTCGGCAAATTTTTTCAGTTTATTTTTTCCCATAATTCGAGTTGCGGATTGAGAAGTCTGAACGATATGCGGTGAATCGGCGACGGTCCGTGAGCAGCGATTGCCGCACGATGAGCCTTAGTCGGGTAACCCTTGTTGACATCCCAGCCATAGACAGGATGGTCAGCATGAGCGCCAACCATGAAATCGTCGCGGTAAGTCTTGGCGAGCACCGATGCAGCGGCAATATTGGCAAAACGTCCGTCGCCCTTGACGAAAGTTTTAAACGGTGTGTCGCCATAAGGCTTGAAACGGTTGCCGTCGACAATAACCGCGCCAGGTCTTACGCTCAGACCGTCGAGAGCACGATGCATAGCGAGAATCGAAGCGTTGAGTATGTTGATACGGTCGATTTCGGCAGCGTCGACCGACGCCACACACCACGCCACAGCTTCGCGCTCAATCACCTCGCGCAGCTCATAACGGCGGCGCTCAGAGAGTTGCTTTGAATCGTTAAGCAAAGGATGACAGAAATCGTCGGGCAGAATTACAGCCGCCGCAAACACCGGCCCGGCGAGACATCCTCGCCCGGCCTCGTCGCAGCCTGCCTCATTCATACCCGGTTCGTTACACGCCGGCAGGGGGTTATGCTCAGCCGACGACTTCATAGTTAAGGATAGACTCGACAAGGAACATGTCGATAATCTTGTTGCGGTCGACGATAACATCGTCAAAATTGGGGTTCTCGCTGTGAAGTATCACCTTTTCAGGGTCACTGTGACGGCGGACATACTTGACCATGCGATAGTCTTCGAGAATAACGACATAAATCTGTCCCCAGAGAATCGGAGCCTCATAGCTGACATGGCGTATTGAGATATAGGCTCCGTTGTTGATGCGCGGAGTCATAGAGTTGCCTGACACCTTAACGATTGGCAACTGAGGGTTAAGACCAGGTATCAGCAGGCGACCCACAACATGCTCCGACGTCAGCATGTGGCTGAGATTTGCGCTTCCGGCTGTCACGTCAATATCATAGACAGGCGCTCCGGCCGACCCTGCGAGGGTGTGCACGCGCTTGCCGTTGCCGTCAATCGTTGCCGGACCCTGATAGCGGGGGAAGGGTACGTCTGTGCCATGGACGAGCCACTGCTTCGACACACCGAGGTTGACCACGATGCGATTGATAAGCGAGTCACTGACAGGTATTTTACCAGAAAGCACTTTTGAGATATTCGACGGATTAATGCCAATCATCTCTGCAAACTGCGCCTGATTTTTTCTAATCAGTTTGATAAGATATTTAATGCGGTCAATGGCTGTCGCCGAGGTTGACGGCTCAGTCAGATTGTTCAACAAATCAGGATACTCCATAATAGTAGATTTTTTTGTGGGTTTTAATAATGAATAGCAAAGATACAACCAAATATGCCAAAATACAACCACTTGACAACTTTTTTGAAAAATTATCCGAATTTTATGCGAAGCATTAGGGTAAAAAAAACATCGTTACAGCTTGCATTATTCCATTGTGCGACTTATCTTTGCCATTGAAAATGGCAAGTTAGTATGAAGAAATATCGTAAATATCTATTTATATTGATAATCATTATTATCAATATTGGATTTATATTGACATTCGTGTCTAAACATAACATTCACATTGAGTTAGTTGAATCAATTGACTATATCCTTGATGATGCAGCCCCCCATTTTGAAATCGAAACAAAGGTTATATCTGGTTTTAATGAGCCACGGCTTGTGGCTTATGGGAGACGTGTAAAGAAGATGGAATATAGCCCGGTGTATCTATTTGCCGATGATTGGGGTTTATTAAGGGACCGCTGGAAATCTGATATGAGAACTTTCGACTATACATTTTTTAATTGCCATCCTTATTATATAGAATATGAAGAAGAACCCAATAAAATATTCATCTACAGGCTGCCTCCAGAATATTTGGGTGTTAACGGATCTATACATGTGATAACTGACAGCAAATAAGCCAAGCATATGGAATATGTAATCTATCTTATTTCAATCTCAATACTGATCATATCACTTGTCGCGACGCAACTTTGTACGAGAAAGATTGGTGACGGGAGAAAATATGCCATTGTCTCTTCTATAATTTATGTAACCATAACGGAACTATTGCTGACAGTCGGTTATATGGTAACACACTACTGGTTTTGTATGGAAAACTTTGGGACAGCCCTATTGTATTTTCAAACTTTCAGCGCGCCGATGGCCTTAGTCCTGATACAATTTATGGGGCCTGCAACCTCAAAGATATTTAAAGTTTCAATGATAGCAATTATTCTGGGATTAT